>CALMSM010000252.1 GCA_937872425.1 uncultured Candidatus Saccharibacteria bacterium | reverse complement strand
GAACAAGCCGAAGCGGCGCAAGGTGTGGGTGAACCTGTATCCTGACGGGCGTCACTCGTGGAAGTCGCAGCGGGACGAAGTGCATGCCGAAATGGAGCGCCAAACCGCGATGAAGCTCGCAGAGAGGCAGGAGAAGCTGGCTGTGATGCGGGCGCACACGGAGGCGCTCGACGCGCTGGATGGCATCATGACCGTCGTCCGCGGCGAGGAGATTGGCGGGGCCGGTCAGGTTGCGGACACCTACGTCACGGCCGAGGCAGTCCTCGCGAAGGCAGGTCGGCGATGAGTGACTACGTGCCCTGCGACGGATGCACCGAAGAGGCGACACACCACCTATGCGAGGAGTGCTGCAACGAGCCGACCGGAGAGTACGCCCGAGGCTACGCGGACGCCATCGCGCGGGTGGTGGCGGACCTGCGGGCGAGGGCGTCGCAAGCGGCGGTTTTGGAGGCAACGAGGAAGGCGCGGACGTTGCGAGAGCTGGCCGACCGCTACGAGCGTGGCGAACATGCACGGGAGTCAACGTGAGACGGCGCGAGAGTTACACCGTGTCTCTCCAACCGCACTGGCGCACAGGAGCAGAGGTAGTTCTTCGACATGCAAGAGGGTTCCTTCTTGCGAGGGGGGCGCGTCCGCTGAGGGTCCGCGCTAGCACTGGTGTGGTCCCGGCCAGCCCCGTTACGGGGCGCTTTCTGACGGAGGCAACGTGAATGACGACGTGAAGGCGGCGCTGTTTCGGGCTAGAAGCACAGGAGATGACGCGTATTTCACCCGCGCCTTAGCCGCGTCGGCGACTATTACGGTTCTGCTTCGAGACGACCTCGACACGCTCCTCGCGCACATCGACGGCGAGGACGCGCGCAGGGCTGCGGCCGTTGCGGCGGCGAGAGAGGATCAGCGGGAGGCGTGCGCACAGAACATCCGACAGACGACCATTGCGCACAACTGGCAGCAGCAGTGGATGCGTGCCGACTTGCGCGCAGAGAAAGCCGAGGCCGAGCGCGACGCTGCGCGTGCCGAGGCCAGAGCCCGCGCCGAGGACTGGAACAACGAGCGAATGGTGCTCGTCATGGAGCGTCGGCGGGCGAAGGAGTTGGAGGCCGAGCGCGACGCGCTGCGGGATCGTCCGCCGACCCGCGAGGAACTGGAATACGCTCGCGCTATGGTGCTCCTCAAGCAGCGCCACGAAGACCCGCTCGGGGACGACCTCAGCGACCACGTATACCGGCTGGTGGCGCAGGTGGAGGCGGCGCGGGCGTTGGCACTCAACACCATGGCGCTCGGCGACGACGACGTGCGACCGTCCGACATCCTCGCCGCGATGGACGGGGCGGCAAAATAAGACTTGCCAGACCAACGATTCCCAGGTATAAATCCACCATGCAAGCACGTTGGGACCTTCATACCACCGCTGAAGGACTTGAGGTCAGGTACACCAACCTTCTGACTGACGAGTCAATGTTCTGCGGTGTTACAGACGACACCCTCCCCGCCATCATCGATTTCATGCAAAACGAAGGCGGGGAGGGCAGTTCGTTCGTTGTCCTGGATGGCGAAGTTGTAGGGTACTGGCTGGCGGCAGTAGACGATGAACATTCAACGTGGAATTTTGCCACTCAAGGAGCAGCACATGGGAACTCGCAACCTGACTATCGTTCGTGACGAAAACCTCCTCTTCGGGCAGTACGGCCAGTGGGACGGCTATCCGTCCGGCAACGGCCTCGAAGTCCTGAAGTTCCTCCACCGCCAGATGCTGGAGGGCCAGTTCCGCCAGGCGTTCAAGCGTGTCGTGGTCGCCAGTCCGGAACGCCTCGCAGAGCTTGAGCGGGCGGACGTCACCAAGGACACCCATCCCCAGTTCTTCCGGGAACTTGGCGCCGGGGTCCTCGACTTCATCGCTGATACGGAAGGCCCTATCGAGGTCCACAACCAAATCGACTTTGCGGCAGACTCGTTGTTCTGCGAGTGGGCCTACATGGTCGACCTGGTCGAGCGCAAGCTCCGGTGCTTCGAGGGCTTCAACCAGACCCCGCTGGCCGAGGGGGATTTCTTCTACTTCTTGATGGAGAAGTCGGCAAAGTCTCACCGCACCAATTCCTACTACCCCATCAAGGAAATCGCTTCGTTCAGCTTCGACGCGCTGCCCGACGAAGAGACCTTCCTGAAGACCCTGCAGCCGCCCGACGAAGAGGAGTGAGTCCATGGACTTCAAGGAATTCAAAGTAAGGTACCCACCAATCGTCAAGTTCCCGAACCTTACGGGAGAATTCCATTTGCTCATCTATGAAGACCCGAGCGACCGTGGGCATGCGATTTTGGCGCGTTCGTTCGAAGCGACCAAGAAGCTGTACGCCAAGCTCGCCCGCAAGTGGAACTACGTGCCAGAGCTTCATGGGTACTACAAAATCAAAATCGTGAAGCCGTCAGCGAAAATCATGGACAAGCGCTCCAGAGAAGATTTCCGGCGCGAGACCAACGACTTCATCATGCGCTGTACTTTTGCGGCAGAGTACCTCTTTAAAGACACCGGCATCCTCGCGCCCGGGTATGCGAAGTGCGACTATCTTGCGAGCCCGGAAACGGCCTCGTCCGACCTGGAGTGGTACGCAAGTACCCACATGGACTGCCTGAATTGCGAGAAGCGCAGAGTAGACTCCGGGCTCTACGTGTCGGCCGGTTCTCATGGCATTTACCCCATCGATCCGCAATCCTTGGTGCGGGACAGGTGGGATGCAGCGATGGCTTTGGGCGAAATGGCGAACCGTTTCGGCCACCTGAAGAATGCTCTGCCGATTAAGGCCGAAGTCCACACGGGCCCAATTTACTGCGTGAATGCGGACTTCGGCAACCACTGCAAGGGCGTGACGTTCGGCCCAGTCACCCTCAAGAACCCGACGGGGCCCGTTGGTGAAGTTTTGTTTTATTGCCACACCGAAGATGCCTCAGGCGGGGCGCCCAAAGAACTCACCGACAACTACGAAGCCGAAGTAGCCCGCCGGGACCGTGACATCGAAGAAGAAAAGCGCCAAAACGCAGCCAGACGTGAAGCAGAAAAGCAAGCAGCCCACCGCCATTACCGAGAGGTCCTGGGAACCATCGGAACGGGGACCGACCGCAACGAAATGGCCAGGGCCGTCCAAGTGAGCGTCAAGTATTACGATGACTTACTGGAGGTCATGGCCGTTTGGGCTTGGACCCTCGCCTCGACCGGCGCACAGGCTTGCCCGTGCGTCATTTCGAGCGCCCTGTTCGACAAGGCTACCTTGCTCGTGAACGGGACCTTTTTCGACCCGTCTGACGACCGCGCGCCCGAACATCTCAAGCCGTGGTTCCAGGTCATCAAGGACTACCAGCCAGCGATTATCCAGGCATTCAAAGAGGCAGGGACGACCACTCAGAAAGAAATTGATGCGGTGGAACCTGGACCTGTCGACAAAAGCATGCTAAACTGACCGCATGATTCAGCCCAAGACCATTTCAGTGTACGCCGACGGTTCGTCAGTAGGCAACTCGACTGGTCCCATCGGCTGGGGCTGGTTGGTCACCGACTGGGACACCATCATCTGCGCGGGCTCAGAAGGCGCCCCTGTCGGCACCAACAACATCGCCGAGCTTCAGGGCGCCCTGCACGGTCTCAGGGCCGTCGTTGACCGAGGTCTGCACATCGGCAACAACGTCGAAATCGTCTCCGACTCGACGTACTGCCTGAACCTGGCCTCGGGTCTGTACCAGGCCAACACGCACAAGGACATCGTCCTCGCTCTCCAGGAACTCTACAGGGTCACCAACGCTCGTACGCGGTGGGTCCGTGGTCACTCGGGCGACATCTTCAACGACCGCTGCGACGAGCTTGCAAAGGCTGGCCGAGACAGGTACAGTCCCATCGAGACAAAGAAGAAACGCCGCAGCCGCAAGCGTGAAGAGCGGAGGCGGAAAAGAGCAATCGTCAAAGCCTACAAGCGAAGGGTGTACGGTCATGGAAACAGGTAAGCTCGTCAAGGTCGGTAAAATCACCGACTTTCAGTCAGATGCTCCACTGCGGACGAAGGACGTGGAGTGCTCGTTCACCAATCGGCCCACGGAAGGCCGCCAGTTCGTCGTCACGGCCGAGTCGTTGACTGCCGAAAACGATTTTCGGGTCGTGGCGACGTCCCCGGTGACCGAAATCGTCAGTATTTCCGAAGGCGAAGACGGCGCAGTGATTGTTTTCAACACCCAGAACTCGACGTACGAACTCACCATCACCGGCTCACACGAGGTCAAGCCATGACTCCCCACAAACTCGGCGATTTTGAAGCCAACGACCGCGTCGCCATGGCCCGCAACCTGGCTGCAATGGTCCATCTCGACCGTGGCCAGCGATACGACGACTCGCCGTACACCACGCACCTGGCCGACGTGGTCGACGTGCTGCTGGAGTTCGACTACATCGACAAGGACCTACTCGCTGCGGCCTGGCTGCACGACGCGGTCGAGGATACGGGGCTCTCGCTTGAGACGGTCGCGTATTTTTGTGGCTCCAGGGTCGCAACGCTCGTCGACTGCGTGACCGACTCTGAGGGTGCGACCCGGGCAGAGCGCAAGGCCAAGACGTACCAGAAAATCCGGGCCAATCCGAACGCAGTGCCGCTCAAGTTGGCTGACCGTATTGCCAACATGCGGTATTCGGTCGAGAGCGGGAACCGCAGGCAGCAAAAGATGTACAAAAAAGAAGCTCCAGAGTTCGAAGCGGCCCTTCGGGAGTACGGTTCCTGCGAGCTTCTGTGGCGTGCCTTTCACGTGGTTCTCCTGGAGATCAAATGATTGACAATTCCGATTTGGGTGCAGTGGCGTTGATGTCGATTATCGCCGTCTTCGCGCTCTTTGCGCTGATTTTCTTCGCGGTCCACCTGGTCACGAAAGTCCGCGCCGACCGAGCATGGGCCCGCCAGTTGGCCAGGGAACGGAACGCAGCGCGGTTCCTTTTCAGGGCGCCAGCAGAGTCGTTCAGAACGTCACTCTCACCCAGCCGCCGTGCTCCGGCCAAGTCCGACGACTCGGGCTCGTACGTGCCGCCACTCACATCCGACCCCGTCCCGGACCCCGTGACGACGTATTTGTACGCGAGTGTCCTGACCGAGGCCGGTTCGGCTTCGTCGTATCACCAGCCCTCTTCGTACCACCAGCCGGATTCTGCCCCATCTGACTACGGGTCGTCTTCCGATTCGAGCTACGACAGCGGGAGTTCGGATGGCGGGAGCTTCGACAGCGGTGGCGGTGGAGGGTTCGACTGATGACTCCGGAATTCGTAGTAAGGGCAGGTAGTTACATGTATGGAACGAACCTGCCGACGTCCGATGTTGACGAGCGCGGGTTCTTCATGCCCACCCTTCGTGAGACCTGTGGCATCGACACCAGTCGGTCTGCCGTCACGAACACTGCCGAGCGCGACGAGGCATTTTGGGAAATCAGACACTACGTGAAGTTGTGCTGCCAGGCCAACCCCAACGTCATCGAAACGGCCTTCGCGCCCGACGACTGCATCGTCAAGAAGACCCCTTTCGCCCAGTCGATCCTCGACCTTCGGGATTCTTTCCTGAGCCGTCAGGTCGCCAAGACTTACATGGGCTATGCCAAGGGCAACTACATGCGGGTGCTGAAGAACCGCAACTTCCTTGCCAACGACCCCTACCAGTACGACGGCAAGGACACCATGCACCTGGTCAGGCTCGCTCGTATGGGCGCCGAGACGCTCCTGACGGGCAAGCTGCGGGTTCGACGCCCCGAAGACCGGGAGTTCTTCCTGCAAATCCGCCGCAACGAAGTTCCTTGGGACCGCATTGTCAGCGAGTTCATGGCCCACACCAAGTCCTGGGCCGACGTCGAAGCCAAGAGCCCCTTGCCAGTCAAGCCAGATACTGATACCATCAGCCAACAACTGGCTGCGCTGGTTTTTGAGCGTCTGGCCCAAACGCACGACGGTTACCGATGATTGAAGGACGCTACTTCGACGCCCAGGAACTCTTGCTGATGCATTCGGCGAAGGTCGACGGACCCGGAGATAGCGCTTCAATCTGTTTCAAGGCCTATCAGTTGACAGAAGACAGCGAGTACCTTTACGAGCATTCAAGGTTCAGGGCCGTTTTCGAGAACCTCTTGGCCCTGAGGTATTTGGTCAAGGCTCCAAAGGGCTACGTGCCAACCGAAGAAGGCCTGGCCGTCTTGGAAATCTCTGTCGCCTGGCACACGGCCATCTTGCGGAAAATCCGATGAGCGCTGACGATTTGTACAAATTACTTGCCGGTTACGAAGAGGAAGAACCGAAAATGACTAAGTCCGCTGCAGATGCCACGACATCCTGGATGGAAAACATCAACCTCGACCGTATCGTCACTTTTGACTACATCACGATTGCCATGGCCGCTGCGGCCCACGCACGCGGAACCGGTTCAGGTCAGAACGTGAACCTGAGCATGTTTCTCAAGGAGGAATACCGTGACGTCAAGTGGTCCGAGGCCCTGCTCGCCATCATCAAGAAGCACGACCCCTCCCTGAGATTGGTCTCTGGGTCGAAGTACTTGCATGTGCCCGAAGACGAAGAGCCTGCACTTACAACCGTCGCCGAAAGTTATGTTGGTTACAGTACGTACGCCCGTCTGGCCGGACCCGGCACTCCGGAAGAGGCGAAGGAGGAGCCCGTCGACTGCCACCTCGCCACGATGCATCCCGCCATCATCGACGAACTGGCTGAGTGGTTCATCGAGCACTGCGAACGTCGTCAGCACGACGGGACGGTGTACATGATGGCCATGACGAAGGAAGGACCCAAGTTCCAGCCCATCGGCAAGGGCGGGGCTGACATGATTCCCAGAACTACACTCCGGCGGTTCGGGAAGCCTTCAAGCGCATTTCGAAGGAACTGGTCGACGAGGTCCCCCGTGGTCGCCTGAGCGTGATTTCGGGCCCCCCAGGCACTGGCAAGACCTACCTGATTCGTGGACTGCTCCGGAACGTGAAGAGCGCCGTGTTCGTCGTCGTCCCCCAGCAGGCCCTGGCGGCGTTGCTGGATCCCTCGGGAATGGCGGCCTTGGTCGAGTTCCGTGCTCAGATGGAAGAAGACCCCATCGTTCTGATTCTCGAAGACGCCGACGATGCGCTGGCTCCTCGCAGGGAAGGGGACACGAGCACCATCAGTTCGCTCCTGAACCTGGGCGACGGCATCATCGGCAGCGCCATCGACGTTCGAGTGGTCGCCACCACGAACCGCGACCACCAGGAATTCGATGCGGCCATCCTCAGGCCCGGACGCCTTTCGACCCATGTCGTAGTCGGCGACCTGGACTCCGAGACGGCGACGGCGGTCTTCAAGCGCCTGACCGACAAGAACGACGTTCTGCCTGCGTGCTCGCTTGCCACGGTCTACCAAAAGGCGTATGATGCTGGCTGGCAGGGTGGCGACAAGTCCACGGCACCCAAGCGCAAGATGGGCTTCGGCGGCTGACTGCGGGGCACCGTCGTCGACCCGAACTCGGCACAGATTGACTGGGGCCGAGCCGTCGTGAAAGAGTACCGTGGACCGAAGAATCGTTTGGAACGGCGAGCAAATCAACTGCGATTTTTGCCGCAGACTCACAACGCTAGGCGCCTGCAATTTGTGGGGCGACTTCGCGCTCTGTGAAGGTTGCAATGCCCTCATTTGCGACAAGTACGACTTCGACATGATGCTGGAGCAAAGAGAACGTGAAAATCAAGAGCTTCGGACCCAAGAAGCACCCGTTGACGAGCTACTGGCCAGCGGACGTCCTGTTCAAGGGTAAGCTCTCGCGCTCTGGAGTAAGGTTTTTCAACGACCGGCTCATCGGCATCGAAGCCAACCATGCGGTTGTTGCGTACGGCGCTGACGACCATATCATCGGGTATTTTCGGTTCCGGATGACGAAGAAGTCCAAGCGGCTATTCGCCAGCGGGACCTGGGTAGACCCAAAATATCGCGGCAAAAACATCGCCGCTGACATCTGGATTTTCGCCATCCGGAAGTTCCAGCCCCGTTCAGTCAAGGTCTTGACCGTGTCTCGTGGTGGCGACAACTTGGTCAGGTCCTTGATTGCCAAGGACGTCTTCAAGACCATCAAGTGGGTTCACGAAACGGCGTAGCTTACTTGCAGCCCGTGACTTCCGGGAGAGCCCCAGCCGACCGCAACGAGGCGAGGACTCCCGGGACTGAACTGACCACGCCATCGACAGCGTTCGAGCAAACGGCTTCGGACCAGCCCATCCACCACATCTTCTTGCCCGGAATCTTGAGAGCCAGGCTTTCCGGTGGCATGCCCATTCGAGCCGCGTAGTGCTCGAACATGGCTGCAGCCAAGACGTTCATCCGAGCTTCGATGTTGGCCTTGTCGACGTCATCGAGTTCGCTGGGTGCCTTGTTCAAGACCAAGAACGGCCTGTGCATCATGAGAGAAGACCTCTTGGTCATCAACCTCACGGGACAAGACTGCAGCAAGTAGAACGCCATTGAAGCCGCGTCGCCGTCAACGACGCAAATCAGACGGACAGGATAGTCTTCCAGGACCTTGGCAAGCTGCAGGCCCGCTCCAACTTCACCGCCTGGTGAGTCAATCTCGAAGACAACCGCTTCGGGGTTCTCCTTGGCTACGGCCTGCAGGGCGACCACTACGGCGGCGACCGAATCCTCGTCGATGCTGCCAACTAGCGAGATTCGCGGGACATATGGCTCAGAAGACTTCAAATCGGCCTTCGTGACCGACTGGGTGGGAGCGCAGCACATCCCGAAAAACAACACGACAAGAGCGATTAGAAGCCTCATGAGCTTGCAGATTACATTTAACGCTGGTAATCTGAGTTTCCTTTGGGCATAATCTAGTCCACATGACCCCTCCAGCCTGGATTATCGATGACCTCCAAAAACTTGAGAGACGCGACCGGGAAGAGCAACGACCCCAGCTTCCTGCTCCGGCACCGCATGAAGATTCAGGCGACGGGGGACGACCTCTGCACGATGTGCCGATCCCCGTGGCACCCAGCAACGGGTGGGATTGACCCGAAGCTCTGCGGTGCGTGTGTGCGCAGCCTGGCTGCGGGGCAAAAGGAAATCGCCAACATGCGCAGGACCTGTGGCGGCGTGCCCTTCTACCAGCACAACCAGCCCCTTGACGGACTTCACAGGACGGTTCTGCTAAGATTCGACCCGTGAGCCCTAAGCCGCAGCGAGAGTCCGAACATCCCGGCAACGATGGATTTGAGGCGGTAGCCTTTGACCTCCTGATGGAGCAAGGCTACCGCTTCGATGCTTATGACCATGACCGGGCGATCCACGACTACGTGCTGCGTATTCGTGGGAAAATCAACGGTTATATTCACTCGACCGCTCGCGAATTCGTAATTCATCAAGGAATTTCATTCGAAATACCCCTGGTTTGGCGCATCAACACTCAGACCGGAATGGAGCTTTGGTGCTCCAGGAGGCCCGTAGAGCACTTGTTCCTCCAAATCAGGGCCGAGCTAGGGTTCATGGACAAAAACCCAACCTTGGACCGCCAGGCGGCCTCTGTGGGCCCAAAACGACTGGAGATGGACTCCGGGACACTCATGCTGATAAATTCGACCAACTGGTCGGGTTTTGTTTCTACGGCGCCACCCGCTCAGGCGGTCCTGGACGGCAACCTGGATTTGTTCCGTCAGGCCGAAAGACGCCGTGATGCTCTTGACCAGTGGGACCTTCGTTGATATAGGGTCGGTATGAACTACAAACAGTTCGGCATGACCCGCAAGTACAAGCCGCATGCTCCACCCAAGTTCAGAGCGGGCGACAAGGTCATCTTGCAGCACGCACCGCACGACGACCCGGAAGCGGCGGAATTCGGCTTCATGACCGGCAGGGAGTATGGAGTCGTCGTTACCACCTGGTGGGACGAGTTCATGGGTATTTACGATTGCTACATCGCCTTCTTTGGCAAGCGGGGATTCCCCAAAGTTCCCAAGAGCAAGCCGTACATTCTCAAGTATTCAGAACTCAGTCTACAACTGGTGAGCCGTGGCGAATGACCGCAACAAGCCCTGCTCTTGCGGCTCGGGGAAGAAGCGCAAGCTCTGTTTGTGCTGGCAAATCGAAGCTGCCCACGAAGAGGCCTTGCGTGAAGAGGATTTCAGGCGGACATATGTCGGACGTAGACGGAGCGACAAGCTGTTGATGGCGGTCGCCTTGGCGCAGATTGCAATGGGGGAACCATGAACGACGAAATCCGTAACAAAATGCTGCAAATGCTGCCTCACTTGAGATTCGCCATCGAAGAGGCTATCAAAGCCGACGCCTCAGTGGGAATCGAACTTGGCATTCTGGCAAAGAAGTCCGATGGCTCCGGCAGAGTCGTTTGTAGCTTCAGGGCCGACGAATTCGTCGAAGACCTCGCCAAGTTACTTGGCGCGGGTCCCATGACTGAAGAAGAGCGCCTAGACGCCAAGGCTGTCAAGCTCTTGATGGATTTTGGGCTATGAGCGACGAAAAAGAATCCAAAGACTCGGTCGTATTCAAAATCATGCTCGAAGAGCGGGACCGGCTCAGGGCCGAAGTCGAGTTGCTCCGGGCCGAACTCGTGCGTCGAGACCAAGCTCACGAGTCCGTTCGGGGCCAAGCTGGTCGAGGTCTTCGTTACGGTACCATCAGGGTACCCACGAGCGCTTTGGTGGCTTTTGGTCGGACAACGGAAGCCTACAAACACTTGAGCCACCTTTTGGCCGAGGAAATCATCAAGGCGAACGCCGGTACGCTCCGACCGGAGGGTAACGGGTCGCTTCACGAGTACCGGTTTTCGCTTCACTACAACATCCCAGACTGAGGAGCCTCATGAGTGACCGCTGGCAGGCAACAATCGCAGATGAAAATACCCGGCTGTACGCCGAGAACCAGGACCTCAAAAGGAAGCTCTGGATGGTGAAGGCCTCACCCGACGACGTCTGGTACTGGCAGCCCGAGGGCAATGACTCCGCGTCCTTGACTTGCCCAGTCGTCATGGAAGCCGCGACCTTCCGGAAGTACGAACGGGCTCTTGAGGCGACTCAAAAACAGACGGTCGCCGTCGACCGGGGCTACGGACGAATGACCTGCGGCTTGTGTTACGGAACAGGCTTCGGCTCTGGTGGTGGTCCTGTATGCGGCGCATGCGGCAGGAGGGGATTCCGATGATGACAGACGATGAAGACAAGATTCACCGTGTGGCCCTGAAAAAGTACACGTGCGCCGTTTACGTCAGCCAGACGGCGAATCTTCCGACAGAGACCCATTACGCCATCCTGCGGAACACGACGACCGATGATGGCTATGGAGGTCGTTCGCCTGCAATCACCTACACAGCCTACCTGACTCAGGAAGAGCTTGAGGCTGAGGTGCAGCGCCTGAGTTCCTCGGCGTACGGGCACGAGCCCTTCAAAGTACTGGCGGTCACGCCGCTAGCGGTCAAGCAGGTCGTTGAAATCCAGGGCCTCAAGGGGCTCAAATGAGCAGCGACTGGGAAAAAGAACACAAGGCCCACCTCGATAAGGGCATGAAACTCTGGGAGGAGAAATTCAAGGACAAGACCCCCTCCGAGGTAACCCGTGGGGCGGGCTACAAAACGCTCACCTATATCGAGTGGGTCAAAAGGTCGGGCAATAAAGTCTCTACCAAGACCGGGGTGTTCAGCTTCGACAAGGGGAAACTGTATTCGTGGGGAACTCCGACGAGTACCCGCGAGTGCTACCCAGCGATCGGCGGGCATCTTGGCGGCAAGAGCTTGAGTTCCGGCGACCTTGACGGGGAGTCCCCGTACGAGATGTACAATCGAGGGTCAAGGCACATCAAGGGCCCAAGCGCGCTTTGGATTTCAAAAGCGCTCTTGGTCGCGCCAGAAGGAATCTCGCTGACCGACAAAGAGCAGGTCGTGTTGGACTATCTCTTGACGGCCGGGTATTCTCTTGACTGCGCGCGCTGCATGATTGCGGCAGGGCGCTGAGGTTACTTCTCGGGCGGGGCGACAGGAGCCTTTGGCTTCTTCGTCGCCGCCTTGCGAGCGTTAATCCACTTGCTGAGGGTGTTTCCGCCAGTGTAGATTGATGCTGCGGCCAACACCGCCATGTTGAATTCCATGTAGGTCGACGCCAAGCTCGGCCAGCGAGCGGTCGCAAAGAATCCGACGGTCATCAGGACCAGGGCTACGTACGCCAGCGTCAGCTTGCGGGACTTGTAGCCGCCATCGGCTGGCGGACGCTTCTCGGGTGGCAAACGGTGGGGAATCATGGGTTCACCAGGGTCTCTGCGAGCTTTGTCCCTAGCACGCCACACGCAGCGAGCAGCACGCCGATCGCCAGCTTCTTGAGGACGTCCATGCGAGCAGCAGCGCGCCCCTGGGCCTCGTTCATGTGCTTTTCGGTGGTCTCGATGCGGGACTTGTGGTCTCGCAGGTCAGCGGCGTGCGCTTCCAAACGGTCCAGGAGCTTCGCTTGGTCTTCGTTGATGCGCTCAAAGCCATTCTGAATTGTGTCCGAAAGTTCCGCTCGACTCCGCGAGTGGGCTTCCTCGTAGTGGTCGATTTTTGTGCCGATCTCGGCAACAAGTACACGCGTCTCCTCCGAATTCGCCTCAACTCGTTGGAGGCGGTCTTCGTGAGACGAAAGCTGGGGGCCGAAATCAATTGCGGGTGGCATACCGCAAAGATTACGTGTCTAGAATGTATTGGTCGGCACACGGCATGCATGTACTGAGCACGTATCGGGCGCTAGCCCGACGGTAAATCATGTGCTCAGGCATGTCGAGCCGACACCCGCAAATGTAACAATCTCGCATGTTTCCACTTGCGGGCTCGGTCGAGTCACTCTCTTCGGGCTCAATTGGGACAGTCCTGGCGGGTTCTGGATTGGCAATATCCGCCAGTGTACGCATGACATCGTCCCAAGTCGGCTGGCTTGACATAGCTTAGCTGTCAGTCAGGCCGTCGATGGCTGAGCGCATCTCTTTGATGGCCTGGATGGCTTCCTCGACGGTGTCGAAGAGGTAGACCCCGAAGTCGGAGTTCAGGTGGAAGAAGATGTTGTCGCGGATTTTGTGTCCAACGACGAACACCGGGATGCCCCTGGCGATTGCCATGCCCATCTCAACCATGGCTCCGAAGGCGCGGTCGTGGTTGAGCAGCAGCACCGCATCGGCTTCGGTCACGCCGACGTAGTCGTTTTCGGCACAGATTTCCAGGAAAGGCCCGATTTCCTCGGGCGACTTGCCAGCCGAGGACTCACCCGTCCAGTCGTGGGTAATTCCGAACCCCGCGTCCTGAAGGGCGGCCTGGGCTGCACGGACGGCTGCGACCTCTTCGAACTTGCCTGCGACGTAGACGCCCATTTCGCTCACGTACTCGGGCGGCTCAACGGTACCTCGTGCTGAAATTGAGATTTCCATTACTTCGCCTCCTCGATGGCGCGTTCGAACAGCCTGACGACCTGGCGCTTGCGGGTGCCGGGAGCGTCGTTGTACGCGATGATGCTTCTGGTGTTGTTCAAAAAATCGGCATCGGCGTTGTGAGACTTACACGGGATGCCGGGAATGGCGTTTGCAAGGTACTTGCGCGCCTCGTTGTTGAGGGGGTTGCTACTTGTCGGAATGCTGAAGTTGTTCGTGACGCGGTTGAGGGCGCCGAGAGCGCAGAAACGGCCCTTCCCGTCGTTGGCCTGGTTCTTACAGTTCCCGTGCTTCAGGATGAGCTTGCGTGCCTCACGGAGGACTGTTACGGCGGTGGGAGTCTTCGTCTTGGTTTTGGTCATAGTTTTCCAGTTGCTTTCAGGATGAGAAGTACTGCGGTGGATGTTACGACAACACCTACGAGCATGCCCGTCAGAGCGCTCGCTGTCAAGCGGAACCTCGCATCTTCGATGGCGGCTTCGACGTCGGCCGGGCTCGAAATCAGGTACGCTTTATTGACGATGTACTGGGCGTTGGCCCTGAAGATGCTCATTATTTTGACTCCATGCGCCACTCACCTGGGCGCGGTCGTGCTGCTTCAACATCAATCCAACGTTCACGGTGTGCGAGCAAGCGCATCCGGTATTCGTGACGGGTCCGAACCCACTCAGTGAGCAGGTTCGACTGCTTGTTCTCGGGGACGAACGTGCCGACGTGACCCACGAAGATACCAAGCAGGAAAGCTGCAAGTATGAGAGCAAACATCATCATCCCAAGCTCTGGAGTCATGCACGCAACATAACAGAACGCCCCGCTCAGTACAAGTACCAAGCGGGGCGCCCGTTCAAAACGTTGGTTGTGGATTACGGAAGGGTCGTGGCGTCGGCACGTTCAGCAAGCTGGGTGTCTTCGTCGTCTACGAGCAAGCCCATGTAACTGATGGAAATCTCTTCGAGGTTGCGGGCGTTCAGGGTCGTCGAGTAGCTGGTGGGGCGTACGGAGTGGATTCGAGCGATGTCTCGGCCGGTCTGGCGGTCAGCAATCACAAGCTGGATGTATTCGTGCGTCAGAAGGTCCTTGGTGTTGGGAACCTTCGCAAGGCGGTGGGCACCTGCGCCAACGACTCGGAAGCCCGAGCAGTTGACGGTGACGGGTTCCTGGGCCGTGTAGACGAGTTCATCGGCGCCGTGGCGACCAAGGAGGAATACAGGCTGGACGTCGTACTGGAGACCCCAACTGATTGTCGAGAAAATACCAATCAGTTCGGGCTTGCCGGTGTTGGGGTCGGCGATGTACACTTTCCCCCTTGCCCCATGCATCGTTCTAGCGGCCATTTGAAATCTCCTTCTTACTGCACCAG
This sequence comes from uncultured Candidatus Saccharibacteria bacterium, assembly GCA_937872425.1. Taxonomy (GTDB): domain Bacteria; phylum Patescibacteriota; class Saccharimonadia; order Saccharimonadales; family CALMSM01; genus CALMSM01. The sequence continues at coordinate 2,535 of CALMSM010000252.1, read as the reverse complement.
ATTACTGGTTGATGATTCTAGGTAAGCGACAGCAGACAGTAAATTGCTCTTGCTGTCCCGAAAAAGTCCGATAGCCGTATTGCACCGATTACACAGAAGACCTCGAAACGCTCCGGTTTTGTGGTCATGGTCGACGTTCGGGGTCGCCATCTTTTCGAGACAGATTCTGCAGTTCCCCTGTTGCCGTTCCAATTCGTTCTTGTAGAAATCGACTGTAATTCCGTACTTCTTGAGCTTCAGTGCGAGAGCCTTCGTGGGATTCTTAGCTCGCCATTCTCGAACGTATTCGGTCGACTTTGGAGCAAGACCCTTCTTGAGTTTCTCGCGGCGCTTTTGATTGACTGTGTCTCGGTTCTGTTCGTAATAAGCCTTCGCCCGAGCAATTGCCTTTTCTTTATTGGCTTGATAGTACTCGGGAGAAGACACTTATGAATCCTTTAGGCCGACTGCTCGACCTGCGAAACGAGGAAGTCGATCTTGATGAAGTCGATGGCGGTCGCGAGCTTGATTTCGACAGACACAAGCATGGCGTTGCCACGGATTTTGATTCCAAGGTTCTTCCAGCCCTTTTCGGCACCATCCGAAGGAGCGATGAGCTTCAGTCGGAGCATGTCGGCGAGGACGCCTTCAGCGAAGGCGCGAGCAACAGGGGCGCTGACGTCAGCGACAGACTGGCCGACGAAGGCGGTCTCCATCCTCTGAGCCATGGTGAGGCTGACAGTGTCGGCAGCGTACACGGCCTGAATCGAGTTGAAGACGAAGTTGTTGTCCTTGCCGTAAGTGGTTTGGTCCGAGGCGAAGATGTAGCCGCCCGTGCGGGCAGGTACAGCAACCAGCAGACCGGCCTTGAGGGCCTGTTCGACCTGGGAGTCGCTCTTGGCGTTGAAGTCGTTGGCACGGGACAGCACGCCGACGGTGTTGACGCCCTTGAACTCGATGTTGCGGTAGAACCCAGCGGCCTGGATAGCGGCAGCAAGAACCGCACCCATCCAAGGGAGGTACGTTTGGATGCCGTTGGCACCATTCTGGCGGAAGTCCTGGAAAGCCATCGACGAGCGGAAGCTTGCGATGTTCGCCGAGGTGTTCTTGGCGGTCGCGAAGGCCGAGGCAATCGAGAGGAAGGCCTGGCGGTTGCGGCGACGCTTCAGGGTGCTGAGTGCCAGAACGTGCGAACGTGCAGCAGCGTGAATCGACGCGATGGTGTAGGTCGACGCAGCGTCGGTCAGGCCGTCGGCGATGTCGCTGGTTGCGTTGCGGCTGAACAGAGGAACGAGGAAGTTACCCTGAACGCTTTCGAGCGCGGCGATGGCGGCGGTGACGACTGCATCGGTCGTGCCACCCTTGGTTCCACCAGTCATGAACACCTGGGCAGCCATGACGTCCGGGAGACCCGAAGCGGCCTGGGCTGCAGGGTTGTTGACCTGGACGATGTTGGAGTTGTTGTTGACTTCGTCGAAGAACGAATACGCATCGGCCTTGATTTGGCCTGGAGTCGTAGCGTGCTGGCCGCAAATGCCCCTTGCCGTGACGTTGTCGAGGGCGGCCACAGGAAGCTGGCCGAGCGAAGCGGTGCCGGTGGTGCAAGTATACCCGGCCTGGGTGGCGATGTAGTCAACCATGGCCTGAATGTTGCCGTAGTCGGCCAGGGTCAACGAGAGGTTCGCACCCGAGCCGCCAGTGACCGTCGTGGTCAGGGTGGTGTCGGTCAAGGTCATCACGGCGGTGGTGCCCGCGTAACCAATCTTGAGGACGATGTCGCCACCCGCAGTGAACGATTCCGACTGGAGGGTCGCGTTCTTGTTGATGTCAAGTCGAACCTGGTACTCAGCTACCGAGCCGAGCAGAGCAGGAGCCGAGGCCTTCGAAACCCAGGCGACTGGAGTCGTGGTACCGAGGACGTACGCGGTACGCGAAAGCAGGTCCGCGCCTGCCATTTCGGCAATTTCGAGCGACTTGGCGTAGCCCGAGACAACGGCTGCGGCGTCCTGGGTGATGGTGACAGGAGCGTACGCGACGAGGTCGGTAGCCGCCACGAGGGCAACAGGAGCGGCCGTGTCGGCAGGAGCCGTGATGGTTCCGGCGACTGCACCGCCGCGACCAGCGTCAGAGAGCTTGACGGCCGTGATGGTCAACGAGGTTGCGCCAGTGATGACGTACGCGCCGACGTTCTCGTCAGTCGAGCCACCGGCAGGGTCGCGCAGGAGTGCGGGGGCGGTCGCAGGGATGACGAAGGTGTCGCCGATGGTGGGAATGTTGTCCCAGGGCGCGGAAATCGTGACGAGGATGGTGTTGGTCGTCGTCGAGGTGGGGAAGGCATCGATGGCGATGGTACGGCCGCCGGTTGCAGTCAGAATCGACCGCGAAGCTCCACCAGTTACGACGACGCCAGCGAGAGCATCAAGCAGAGTTACGAGCGCGGTGGGAGTCGTGTTCGCCGAGATGCTGGTACCAACGGCCGCACCACCATTCGAACGGATGCGGTAGTCAATTGCGCCGACAGCGGGGATGTACGTGAAAGCGCCGGTCGTAGGAACG
>CALMSM010000251.1 GCA_937872425.1 uncultured Candidatus Saccharibacteria bacterium | reverse complement strand
GTACCATTCGCAAGCAGTTGGCGGACGCCTTGAGCACCGGCACGATTGAAGCCACTGATACCGTCTGGAAGGACGACAGCGGCGAGTACGTGGTAGACAACGGCCACTTCGCAGGCGTTGACACCGACGACCTGAGCGATTCCTTGCGCGAAGTCGGTACGGTTGCGGACTACATCGATTGACGCCCGCTAACCCTATCACCCATCACCCGCAAGCCTACGGCTGGACACCGTAGGCTTTTCGTTGCCTAGAGTTCGATGCGATTGCGGATTGCGGCAGCCATACCCGGATGGTTCCACACCCAAGACGGGATGCGTCCATTGTCGAGTACCTCGCGTACAATCTCAACGATTTCAGCCTTGTCGAAGCCACGTTCAATGTAGCGGTTCACTTCTATTCGGTCACGCTTGGGGGCAGGTTTGCGGACTGGCTTGGGCTGGACGATGCGCGCGCCTGCGGGGACGATGCGTACCTCACCCTGTAGGCCGTGGCAGTCGGCGGCTTGGTGCAGTTGACCGCACGTGGGGCACACAATGGCGGGGACAGTGCGATAGTCAGCCGATGGGCCGAACGTCAGCCAGAATAGCCATCGCAATTCCTGCTCTTGGGTTGGCGGTCTCTTGCCATGCGCAATAGCCCATGCTGTACCCTTGTTCGTGTTCAGGATGTCGGCTATTGTGTGCCACGAAAAGTCAGGTTTGCGCTTCTCGTAAAATGACAGGATGCTATCAGCGGCGGGGTTACTCGTGGGGTTATTCATTTTCTGCTATGCAACGCTATGCAACGCTTCTGTGTGCGCCGTACAAGCCTGCTGGAGTGCGTCCCGTAGTGCCTGTGTGCGCCAGGATTTGTCAGCCTCGGAATAGTATAGGCTTAGGTCGATAACTGGTAGGTCAAGCTTCCTGTTGTGCTCCCAGCAAATCACCATGTCTGCGCCGCGTGTATCGTGGTTGTGCGTGACGAAGTTGGCGCTTGCAAACTCGAATTCTACCAGTATCACCTTGCCATCTACCATGAACACGCCATCGGGGTACAGGTTCGGGCGCACGTCAATCAGTTGCCAGCCTACCCGATTCATGACCGTACCAAACAGGAGGATAACACCAAACTCGTTCTTGGGTATGAACGGTTTATCTGCCATCACTGCCCACTGCGCCAACATATTCTGGCGGCGCGCATCCTGCTCTAGATTCCACCATGCTTGACTCAGTTGGGTAAAGCGTTCCCGTTGCTCTTGTTTCAGTTGCTCAACCGTCTTCAGTGGCCGTTCGGTCTCGGTAGCTGGCTCACGCTCGGCGCTTCGGTTGTACCCTGTCATCTTATCGAAGATAGCCAGGGCCAATGGTTCTGGCATCGTCACAACATGACCGGCGTTAGTCATGCGCACGTAAGGCGATACTTCTACGGCGGGACCATACATGTCTACTATCTGCGCGCGTGTCATGGTGTTACCGGGGTTGTTGTACCCGCCATAGACCCACAGGCGCCAATCGTTTACAGGTGGTAAAGATACGTCAGACATAACAAAACTCCCAGAGTTAGCCGCCACCTTGTTGCGACACACGGTAGGCTAACGCCTGGGAGTAATTGCCAGTGTAATGTATGGGCGGCAGGATGGTTGAAGCAATCAATCCTTACCGTGTGTCGCACCGTCATAATAGCACAGGCGGGTGCAAAGGGCAAGGCTAGTCGGAGTCGGCGGGAGTCCACTGTTGCCATAA
>CALMSM010000250.1 GCA_937872425.1 uncultured Candidatus Saccharibacteria bacterium | reverse complement strand
CATCCTGGTCATAAACACTAGGCATTTGGCATAAAAAATAGGCATTGCTGCCTAACTTCTGCCTATGTTTTGAAAATGAGGGCGTGGCTAAATCAAAGTACCCGATAGTTGGAATTGTTCGGCTAGGTGTTTTAGCTTATAATCCTCTTGAGCGGTAATAGCAGATGTTTGAAATGCGTCAACTATGCTGCACCAAATGAGGCTTTTTTGCGTTAAGAGTAGGTGGCTACCGTTTGTTGGAGAGTGACTTGCCGACTTTTTCTATGGCGCCAACAACTAGCGCGTTGCCCATAAAGAAGGCTCTTTTCCCAGCGGGAACGCCCTCTAGTTGCGTGTGGTTGTCGGGGAACATATCAAGTCGCTCTAGCTCCAGAGGAACAAGCCTTCTGAGCCGGCCAGACGGCGTCTTGATGACGTGCTTGAACCGAGAGGCACCAGAACCGCCCTCGCCAGTAATAATCGTTCGTGAGGGCTTATCAAGTGCATCCGGGAATACCATGGCACCCTCTGCATAGTGGTATACGTGTCCGCTTGCGCTCTTGCGTTCTTCCTTCTTGGCACCCTTGAGGTAGGTCCACATCGGCAACTTATCCTCGGCTATAAAGAACTCCTCCGGTACATCTTTTTCGTCAATCAAAACATCACCAAGCGTTGCAACCTTGCCGTTATATCGGGGCGTTACTTTGCCCGTAGTAACTTTGCGGTCAACTACAAGCCCGGCACTAGCAAAAGGGCTGAGAGTAGGTTTGTTGGCTGAGAAGTTTTCTGTAATGTCTGCATAGGTACCCTCAAGTTTGACATCGTGCGTCAGTAATTCTTTTTCAACAGGAAACGCATCTGCCAGTACGCCGTCTTTGGTTAACCAATCAGTTGCAACAGCTCGTTTGGCTTTTTCGTAGAGTTTGGTTCCTTTTTTGTACCCAACGATAAACACTCGGCGACGCCTTTGCGGAAAACCATACTCCGCGGCGTTAACAACACGCCACTCAATTGCATAACCCAAATCTGACAGGGAGGCCAACATGACGGCAAAGTCTTTGCCTCTTTGTGATGCAGGCGATTTTAGTAAGCGATCTACATTTTCTAGAAAGAAATAGTCAGGAGCTTTTTCGCCCTTACGCTGCAAGATGGTGTAGATGGACCAGAACAACACACCCTTTTTGCCGATTAAGCCGTGTGAGTTTTTGAGAGTACTTGCGACTGAGTAATCTTGGCAAGGAAATCCACCCACCAGTAAGTCGTGATCAGGGATGGCGTCGAAGTCGTCTTCTATAACGGCCTCGATGCTCCGGCCACTGAACCCCTTGTTACCGAAGCGTGCGACATAAACTTCTGATGCGTACTGACGTGTTGTTGATGGTTCGAACTGGTTAGCCCAAACGGTTTTGAACTCAGTCTTATCATCACTGGCTTTTTCGAGCCCAATACGAAAACCTCCAACACCAGCGAACAGTTCTACTATTTTTATCTTCTTTCCCATAGTCAATTACCATCTTATCAACTTTGGTACATTCGATCAAGCCCCATCCGATGTAGTTTTGATACAATTGTGTCTATGGCACTGACCCCTTACGATATAACATCACCGAAATCATTGGCAGCGTTCGCTCGTGGGCTTTCGGGCAAGACACTTGCCGAAGTAGTAGATATGAGCGAAATTGCTGAGAACATCAGCAATAAGGGTGATTTGGGCAACATGGTCGAGAAGTACTATTACCAATATCAACCAGACAATACGTCACACAAGCCTGATTTCCCAGAAGCAGGAGTAGAGCTCAAGACCACTGGTGTGCTAAAACGTTCTGACGGCAGCTACAAAGCCAAAGAACGCCTGGTGTTAACGATGATTAACTACAGTAAGCTTACCGAAGAACAGTGGGATACTTCGTCTTTGATGGAAAAGTGTCGTTTGATGCTTATCCTGTTTTACCTTTACGAAAAAGGCATTGCGGTATTTGATAGGCGGTTTGTATTGCATCCTGTGCTGTTCGAGTTCCCGCTCGAAGATGTAGAAATAATCAAACGAGACTGGGAGACTATCCGGAGAAAGATTGAAGATGGTAAGGCTCACGAACTATCCGAAGGCGATACTTACTATCTTGGTGCGTGTCGTAAGGGTTCGGGTGGCGAAAATGAAACTCTCAAGAAGCAACCGTTTTCTGACGTGCTTGCAAAATCACGAGCGTTTTCGCTAAAGCCGAGCTACGTTAACAGGATTATTGAAGGGCACACCTCAGAAGTAGGCGCGCTGGATGTTTCAGCCGGGGTTACTATCGAAGACGCCACGCAAAACAAGTTCAAGCCATATCTGGGCAAAACCGTTGAAGAGATCTCAGCGGTGTTTGATTTTCGTAAGCAAGGCAAAAACGACAAAGGATTTTATCGTAGCCTCACAATGCGTATCCTTGGTGGGGCCAAACGAAGTGTCCCGGAGCTCGATAAAGCAGGTGTTGAGCTCAAGACAATTCGAGTAAATAAGGACTGGATGCCGGCCGAAGCAATGTCATTTCCGACGTTTAAGTATATGGACATCGTTGAAGAAGAGTGGGAAGAGAGTAGCTTCTTCGCTAAAATCGAGCAGAAGTTCCTGTTTGTTATATTCCGTGAAGATGAAAACGGCGACTTACGGCTCGAGAAAGTAAACTATTGGAATATGCCATACCTCGACCGCGAAGAGGCGCATCGTGTTTGGGAAGATACGAAACGTAGGGTTACTATTGATGCAAGTGACGTGCCGAAATCGACCGAAAGTCGAGTTGCTCATGTTCGCCCTAAGGCTAAAAACTCACAAGATACTTTGCCCACACCGCAAGGGACTGAGCTTGTAAAGAAGTGTTTTTGGCTCAACCGGAGTTATATCGGTGACGTCATCAAAACTGCTCTGTAATTTTCTTCAAATCAGCCACACGTAGCGGTCAGGGCTTGGGCCTCTCACCCTGACTTTATGAGATTCCTGGGGGTATTTTTGATTTTTTTGGTAGGCATATGCTTGGCAGGCGGTATAATAAGCCAAGTTACGCAATAATAATTAATTCATAGGGGTATAGACATGGTCACAGGTTACTGCGTTAAATGTAAGGAAAAGGGCGTTGAGTTATCAGCACCAGAAATTGTGCAAACTGCAAAAGGTGGCTTTATGGCCAAAGGGAAGCACGCAACGTGTGGAACAACTGTTTGTGCAATGATGTCCAAAGACAATGCTGAAAAAGCAGTAGAAGCTGGCGCGAAAAAAGCCTACTAAGCTTCTTGAAACGCTGCTTGAGTAATAGTGCAGCACCAGTCTAGATTTTGCCGCCTCCGGGCGGTTTTCTAGTTTGTGGGTTTGCTTACATACCACGTGTGGTCTGGGTGGTAAACTTGTACAGTACGCAAGTTTAAGAAAGGAGTATATAAAATGGCGAAATATGTTGATGGTTTTATATTGGTGGTACCCAAAGGCAAAGAAGCCGAGTACCAAAAAATGGCAGAAGATGGGCGAGACTCCTGGATGAAGCACGGCGCACTTCAATACTTTGAATGCAAGGGTGATGACCTAAAACAACAAGAAATGGGGACGGATAAATCGCGTGCTTTTGCTGAAATGGCTGGTGCAAATGGCGATGAAAACGTGTGGTTCTCTTTTATCGTGTTTGAATCCAAAGAGCATCGCGACCAAGTAAACAAAAAAGTTATGGCTGAGATGAGTGAAACCTATGACGAGCAGAGTGACTTTACATCGCCATTTGAGATGAGCAAGATGGCATATGGCGGATTCGCAGTAGCCGTCGAAGCCTAAGCGCAGCCAGCCGAGCCGGTTGAGCCCACACTCTTACCGACTAAGTATAAGTTGATCCAGTGCATACATCTTCGGAAAACCTCACGGCTTTTTCTGTTAAAATTTACCTATGAGCAAAGCAGATGAAAGAAACGATATCACTGTCCAACAGTACATAGACACACTAGACGACGAGTCACTTGTTAGCGACGCACAAGTACTCATGACAATAATGCAGCGAATCAGCGGGCAGGACCCAATCCTGTATGGAATTGGTACCATAGGTTTCGGGGTCTACAAGTATGAATATGCAAGCGGTCGTAAGGGCGAGGCACATACGCTAGCCTTTTATCCAAGAAAGGGCAAAATAACCGTGTATCTTATGGACGGCACAGCACGCTACGCTGAGCAACTGAACAAACTAGGCAAGCACACCACTACGGGGTACTGTATTTATTTCAAACGACTCAGTGACGTAGAGCTTCCAGTGCTCGAGCAGATTATTGAGCAGTCATACGAACACATAACCTCTTTGTCTCGGGATAAACCGATAGACCACATACTGTGGCAGACCTAAAAATACCACACCTTCTAGTATAGACGAGGTATTCGGGCCTTGGCGGCTTCCAGTATTCCCTTTATGCCGATGGTTCGGAGGCTTCGAGCGGAAACGTCTTGAAATGTCACAACCAGGCTGTCTCGCCAGATTTCCGTTCCGGCGGACTCATCGGCAATAAACCGATGCAAGGGGAATGAACCTGGCCATTGCTCTCCACGACTATTTCGTGCCGTACAGAATGCTATGGCATCGCCTTGCCGAATATCTTGGATACTTAGTACCTGTGAAAGATTACTGGGGACACTGGTACCGGGATATGTTTCAGCAGAGGCCGGAGCCCATTCGTAGGTGCCCCCATGTTCCGTGAGGCTGATTGCAATCATAAGACCAAGTGCTCTCACTCCAAACTCACGCTTGCCCCTAGCCTCTTCGAATGTGTCGTCAGAGTGCCAGCCAATTTGGTGATCGGCTGGTGTGCGGTGCCACTTGGCAGCATATGCAGACCGCTGGAAGCCGAGCAGCTCCACCGGGTGATCTGCGTGTATGGCGGTCCCCCATTCTGTAAGTTCTGGGATGTCGGCCTTTTTGGCATTTGTTTGGATGAGGTCACGAAAGTCACCAAGAAACGTTTGCACGCTCGGACTGACTGCACTCATCTGCTCTCCAAACCTGTATTGGGGGCTGTGTGACCAGCTTCTCCCGGTTGTGTCGTTTGCCTCTGATGTGGCCCACGCAATATCATCGGGTGGCAGTAATTCTTGGCACTCAGCAGGTGACAGAAGCCCTCTCATTTCGGCTATGCCTACTAGAGTAGCTTGTTTCAACTCTCCTGGGTTGAGTGCAGCGGATCTCATAATTTCCGAAGTATAACACTAGATGACAGGTTGGTTATAGTTTCTGCTATGATTGATCATATGAAACCGCACAGAATCTATACTATGAGCGTAGGAAGCGTTTACCCGCTCTATATTGCTAAAGCAGAGAGAAAAGGTAGAACAAAAGCCGAGTTGGATGAAATAATCCGTTGGCTTACTGGCTATAGCCAGCATGATATGGAGAGACAACTTGCGAAGGGGACTGACTTTGAGACATTTTTTACGGAGGCTCCTGGCATGAACCCCTCAAGGAATTTGATCAAAGGTGTCGTGTGCGGTGTGCGAGTAGAAGACATTAAAGAGCCAATCATGCGCGAGATTCGCTACCTAGATAAATTGGTTGATGAGTTGGCGAAGGGCAAAGATATGGCGAAGATTCTCAGAAAAGTATAAGTGTCAAGCCTGCAAGAATCAGAACCCTGTCCGAACTGGTGGGACGCCCGCAACTTGCAAAGTAGTCTAAGAACATAGCATAATATTCTGATGATTAGCGGAGAGCAGACTGCAGCGCAAGCCACAGGCGGAAGTGACGAACATCGGTATCGAATAGTGCCCTCCTGGCTAGGCGAAGACGAGGGCCGTACTCTGGGCGCGTTATCAGTGGACGCAGCCTGGGAGCGGGGTAGGCAAGGAACGGGGTATCAAAAAGCCAGCCTGTTGGACCAGCCCACGGCCGGTCCTATCGTTGAGCGTGCTGTCGAAGAGCTAGGTCGCCCAAGCTATTTTGATGCCTGGTTGTTGCGTTACCCAGTTGGGAGCGATATCCCGGCACATACTGACCCTGCGCTAGAGGGTTTGTGCCATGTACGACTGAATGCGTTGATTGTTGCAGGCGCAGGCGGCATGCTCTGCCTAGACGGCCAAGATGTACCGCTGCATGATAGGGATGCCTATATTTTCCGGCCCGATATTGTTGAGCATAGTGTGGCAGCAATTCAGCAAGGAACACGGCTCGTGTTATCAGTTGGGGCGAATGTTGAGTATGCGCACGCAAAAGCGCTTGGTTTTGCATAAACTGATTGTGTGCAGCAAAACACTACAGAAAACGGTATGATGTACAGATGCAACCAAACGCCAACAGCCACATCATCATTTATTCGCACGGGTTTGGTGTGCGCAAAGAAGACCGCGGGTTATTTACTGCAATTGCGAAGGCCCTACCCAATGCCGAAAGTATTATGTTTGATTACAACCCTATCAACGAAGCCTCAAATACACTCACCGCAAAGCCACTAGACGAACAGGCCAGAAAACTCCGCAAGGTTATTAATACCATGAGGGCAGAGCAGCCGGAAGCAATCATTGACCTAGTCTGTCATTCACAGGGCTGTGTCGTGGCGGGGCTGGTCAAGCCGCGGGGCATGCGTAAAGTTATCATGCTGACGCCACCAGATGATGTACGTGCAGAAGTGGTTGCACAGCAACTCGGTGCGCGACTGGATACACCGATTGATATCATGTCCAGGGCTCGTTTGGCACGCTCCGACGGCAGTACTACGGTGATTCACCCAGAATATTGGCAGAGCCTGGCGGGCATCAATCCGGTGTCGTTTTATAATAAACTAGCCAGAGTCACGGCCTTGCGAATTATCGGAGCGAAACAAGACGAAGTTCTTGGCGAGACTGTATTTGAAGGTCTGGATCCTGCTATTTCGCGCGTCATTCTGGATGGTGGCCATAATTTTGACGACGAAGAATCGCGCAAACGCCTCATCTATATCCTACAAAAAGAACTCGCCATATAGTCTAACCCTTAATGAGGCTGGTCATCCCCTTGGGGCTAATGACTAATACTATTGCCAAGTTGTCTTTATAGCGCTACGGTAGGAGGGTATAGTGATAACACAACTACTCAGCAAGCCAATAAATAAGAATAGAGGACAACACAATGGCACAAGAAAAAGAAGTATATCCAGCCCGTTTAGACATAGACTACCCAGACAAACTTGATCGTTTGACCTCGTTTGCTCGTGTTCTGTGGAGTATCCCTGCGTTAATCGTTCTGTCTCTATTGACTGCAACTGGCAGCCAGACTTTTATGAATGAAGCTGGCGAGGTAGTTACATCAAACGGTGGAGGCATTGTGATGGGGCTCTTTGTGGCGACTGCCCTTATGATTCTTTTTCGCCGACGTTACCCACGCTGGTGGTTCGATTTCAATCTTGAGTTGAATCGATTTTCGACTCGAATTGGTGCATATCTTTTTCTGCTGACTGATCAGTACCCTTCGACAGTTGATGAGCAGTCAGTACACCTGGACATAGACTATCCGAATGTAGAGCAGGATCTTAACCGGTGGCTACCATTGGTCAAATGGTTTTTGGCCATCCCTCACTACGTGGTGTTGTCAGTACTAGTGATTGGAGCGATGGGTGCGACTATCGCTGCATGGTTTTCGATTTTGTTTACGGGGCGCTACCCAAAGAGTTTGTTTGACTTTGTCGTTGGAGTAGGGCGCTGGAGTCTGAGAGTAGACGCATATGCATTTTTGCTCACCACCGACGTATATCCACCGTTCACACTTAAGTAAGCGATTAATCACATCTGTTAGCTTGGGCAAGGAAAAAACCGTCTGGCGTATGGTCTCGCAGCACACATGGCCGGGCCTGAATCACGCGCTTACATGCACTACC
>CALMSM010000249.1 GCA_937872425.1 uncultured Candidatus Saccharibacteria bacterium | reverse complement strand
CGGCACCATTTGGACCACCGCCAGGCCCACCACCGGGCGCGCCAGGACCGCAAGGGCCAGGGGGACAGCCACCGACGGGCGCGGGTGGACCACCAATGCAGGGGCCACCGCCAGGACCAGGCGGGCCACCACCGGGGCCGATGGGACCGCCACCACCACAAGGGCCACCGCCAGAGATGATGGGACCGCCACCGGGCGCGCCGATGCCACCGCAGGGACCGCCGCCGCCACCGCCATCACCAGATACGCCGATGTTGCAGCAGATCGTACAAATGCTTCAACAGATGGAGCAACTCATTTTGGGCGGCGCTGGTGGACCGCCAGGGATGCCGCCAGAGATGATGGGCGGGCCAGATGGACCACCGCCAGGGATGCCACCGGGCGCACCGCCCGAAGGTATGCCCCCAGGTGGACCAGGCGGGCCGATGATCCCGCAAGCCTTAACCCCACCAGGCGGCGGCGGAATCCCGGCCGAGATGCAGAATCAACTCACGCCGGAGGGTTTGGGGATGCCAGCCAACACCGACCCGCTTACGTTCGCGGGCATGACTGGAAAAGAGATACCAGAGGCAGACAAGCTCAAGATTATCGCAGGGCAAAAGAACGTAGGGAACAAATCTGAAAGGAAGGGGCGCTAATGGCCTACAACAATAGTAACTGGAATCCAGACAGCAACGCAGGCGATATGTATAGCAAAATGGCCAACGCGGGCAGCCAGGGACAAGGGCAGTATGCTGGCACGGGCGGTTATCGTGGCTCCCCAACCAGCGCGCAGGGCGGGTATGGCGCCTACCAGGGCGGCGGGGCGGGCGGCGGGGCAGCACCCAGCGCGCAGGGCATGACCACGCAGGGGCAACAGGGGCAGTATGGACAGGCAACGCAGTATCTACCGCGCGGCGGCAACCAGCCCAGTACCTATGGATCCAGTTGGGATCAGGCCGTGGGCGCGTCATCGACCCAGCAAACCCAGCCAGGCCAGGGCGGTTGGCAATCTGGACCAGGCGCGACAGTGCCAACGCAACAACAACAACAACAACAGCAGCAACCGACATGGACGCAACCCGGCCAAGGCGGTTGGCAGCAAGGGCCAGGGGCAACCGTGCCGACCCAGCAACAACAGCAACAACCAAACTATGGGCCGCAACCAGTCAATTCTGACTTTCAAAATCCTGACGGCAGCTGGCACATGAATCCCAGCTATGGGCACGGCGGCGGCGGCGGGGGCGGCGGCGGCGGCGGACAACCTACCTATGGCAGCAGCCCAGGCATGTCCAACGGCCAACCCGCGCAGCAGGGGCCGACAGGCGGCGTTAACGGGATCGGCGGCAACAATCCCGGCGCGCCAGGGTTTAATAATTTCTGGACACAGGCGCAATACAATAACAAGGAAAACCAAACCGCGTTGGCACAGGCCGCGGGCAATCAGTTGCCGATCATGCAATTCTTGCAGAATCAGCAGCAGTACGGCCAGGACTTCGCGGAGCAAGTACGCCGTTTTGATATGCAGTATGGCCAGCAGGGGCAGCAACAGCAATGGCAGCAGGATTTTAGCACGCGCCAGCAGACGCAAGCCGAGCAGCAGGCAGCACTCGCCAGCCAGCAATGGAGCCAGCAATTTGCGCAGCAGCAGGGGAATGATCGCTGGAATCAGAACTTCCAGCAACAGGGCCAAACCCAGCAGTACGACTTTCAGCAGTTGCAGAACTCCCAACAGTACGGCCTCCAACAAGCCGCGCAGATGAACCAAAACAACCAGTTCAATGCAAACCTTGCTCAGCAGTCCAACCAGTGGGGCGATCAGTTTGGGTTACAGCAGCAGCAGTTTGCGGCGCAGCAGGGTAACGACAAATGGAATCAAAATTTTCAGACGACCGGCCAACAGCAACAGTACGGCCTACAACAGCAAGCCGCACAACTGGCCCAGCTACAAAACACCCAAAACTATGGGTTATCCCAGCAACAAATGGCATTGAACCAACAGACGCAAGCGCAGGACAACGCGATCAAGTCTGGCCAATTGAGTTTGTCCCAGCTATCGCAGCAGCAGCAAAACGAATTCCAGATCCGCCAGCTACAGCAGCAGGGCGCGCAGAGCACGCGCGGGATGGATTTGCAGCAGTGGCAGCAGGAAAATCAGGCGGGCTTTAATGACCGTCAACTAGCGCAACAGGCCACTATGCAGCAGGCGAGTCTTGCCCAACAGGACCGGGCCGCGGCGATGGCAGCCTACGGGCGCAACAAAGCTCCAAATGCACGTTGGCTAAAATCTAGTTGACATGCTTCCAACTTTTTCCTGTGACAATGCAGCTAATACAGGTTTGCCCAACGCCGTATTCTTGTGCAAGTTCTTGTTGGGAAATGTCACCAGTTCTGTAGCGGCTTCTGATCTCAGAAACCTGAGATTCTGTCAGTTTGGAGTATGGATTGTCGATGCCCTTAAGGGATATTGTGGCGTGATGTCCACGCTCTAATGTGTCTCTATTGTTGTCCGCTAAGGTTCCTAGACGAAGATGAGCAGGGTTAACGCAGGCAGGGTTATCGCACGAATGAAGAACATTCAACTCGCCAGGATCGACGCCGTAATGAAAGAGATAGGAGAAGCGCGGGGCGCGAATCATGCTGGAACTCTTATTGGTTCTGCTCCCTGTTCCGATGCGGCCATATCCATCCTTGTCAACTTTGGCAATCCAGTTCCAACATTCGCCAGGAGAGCGTTTATCTACTTTTTCCCAAAATCGCTCTTCGATAGGGCGACCCTTTGGGCCAGACTTCCCCTTTTCCGTCCTGTTTCTGATAGGGGAATTGACTGTAGCGTTTCTATTTCGGCCTTTTTGCGCCCTCTCCTGATTGTTCTCAAGAGAACTGCCAAGCCGCAAGTGTCTTGGGTTAACGCAGGCAGGGTTATCGCACGAATGAAGAACCCAGTATGGGCCAGGATCAACACCATAGTGAAGAAGGTAGGAAAATCTATGAGAACGCCAATCCTTACCGTTCCTCCCGCCTACTTTGTTGAATTTCCCATAACCCTTGGGATCTGCTGTGCCTATCCAGTTCCAGCATTCATCTTCGCCGCGCACATCGACATATGCAAAGAAACGCTGTTTGAGAGAATTTTCCATTTGATTCACCTTTCTTAATGTATCGTCTAGCGTTAGGATAGTATACCACAATGCTAGACGGTGCGCAAGATAGACAGGGAACAGGTTTTATATATGGCGCTTTCGGCACTACAGGACCAAATCGACAAGGCACGCAAGAAGCAAGAGGAGGCGGATCGGGCCAAGGCTAAAGCCGTTTCTACGATGTCGCGCGCCGAAAAAGACGACGTGTACGTTCCTCCTGCTAAGGCTAAAACCACTGTGGCGGACGACCGACAACAGGCCATTCAGGAGCACCGGGCGGACAAGGCCAGCATCAAGCCAACGCCGACCGCGCCCAAGATTACGCAGCCGCAAAAAACCTACTTGCCGATTGTCAGCAACAATCAACCCCAACAGGCGCAGCAACCACAGCGGCAGTATGGGCCACCCGCGCCAGAGAAAGAGCACCACCACAGCGAGAAGTCGCCGATAACGAGCGCGCTGCAATCATGGCAGACCAAACCCAGCGTGCCCGAATTCCGCTATAACACGCCGAACACCGCGCCGCAGATCGGGCTTGGCTTTGAACGGCCAGACACCGGGTCACCCAGTGTCATGGGCCAGCCTCAGCAACAACCCATCCTACAGCCGTTCGACCCTGATCGGTTCAAGCAGCCAACGCAGGCGCCCACAGTAGACAAGCCAGCTAACCGAACATTCTTACAGGCCAACGCGCTGGCGCAGCCATTTGGCACGGCCAGCACCGCGGGCAACCTCGCCGCGGTGCAGCAGATAGGGCCGGGCGCAGTAGGGGCGGCGGCGAATTATCTAAAATCGTGGGATCCACAAACGACGATTGACGCGGCTAACCAGAAGGCCAAGAATTTCGGGCTAGACTGGCAGAATCCCGCGACGGTGCAACAACCAACCGTACAGCAGCCGCAAATCATCAGCGGGCTACAGCGGCCAGACACCGGGGCGCCGTCCATCAGCGCAGGCGGGCAGCCATCAGGCACCCTGCCGATCAACGTAGCCACACCAGACAAGCCTATCCCCAGCGACGGTAAGGGCGTCTACGAAAGCTTTATGAACACGGGGCCAGGGCAATACTACGGGCCTAGAATCAACGAACTGATGGCGCCCGAAAACAATAAAAGCTGGTGGCAACCGCCATTGCACGCGGCACAGGGCGCGGGTGCAATGGCGTCGGCGTTGACGAAGCTATATACAGGCGCCCCCATTCCCGGCACTGGCGCGCTGACTGGGGGCAGCGATGTCAGTATTGCCCAAGTTGGCCACGCGGCGGCGAGTGCAGTAAATAGAGAGCTTAACCCGTTCAGCACAGAGAGCGTTTACCAGCAACCTAACCAGCCCAGCCCTACCGCTGAGAAACTAGCCCAAGAGCACCCGTTATTAAAGGAACTTCTGCCACTGGAAGGGGTTGGGCGCGCGTACGATACCTTTATGAGCAAGTGGAATAAGTCACAGGCGGTCAACCAATACGTGGCCACCTTGCCCCCTGAACAACAGGCCAAGGTCAAGATTGCCACTACCAATCTATGGTCAGGGCCGGAACGGGTTCAAGCCACGATTGACGATATTCTGAGCCAGGACAAGCGCGTACAGGATTACACCCAGCAGGCGCAAGAGGCGCAGGCCATTGCGCAGAATCCAGCCACGCCACCCGACCAGGCAGCAGCGGCGGCACTCAAGGCGGCGCAGATGGGCAAGAAAGCGCAGGAGGAAAAGAGTTACACCGCGCTTGACTATGTAGATAAAAACGCTGACCCGTGGGCAGAACTAGCGGCGGATTTGGTATTCAATCCTGTTAACCATATTCCAGGGCCAGAAAAAGCTGTAGAGTTTATCAAAGACTGGCGGATAGCGCGCGCGTTCAATATCACGACCGAAGAGGCCAACAAGATTCTCCCCAAGGCGCTGGGGGAAGCTGACAAGATTTTAGCCAAGTATGCCATCCAAGGCGCAGAGGCAGCGAAAGCGCCCCTCGTCGATGCGGGCAAATCAGCAGCCCCAGCCTTAGCGCGAACGATGTGGGAGAAAATTAACCCGCTGGCGCCCACACTCGAAAACAAAGCGCAGAAATCAACGGATGTGATCTGGAATAGTGTCGCGCAATTGGTGGGCGGCGCCACAACAAAACAGGATGCTCAAATCCTGGTAAAGACATTCTTGGAAAACCCGCTCAAGCTCGTTAACGAAGGTGTTACGGGCTTGGCTTCCCCAGCGTTACAGGCTGTGTCTGATCAGGGTTTATACAAGGTGGGCGCGGGCGTGATTGCCAATCGGCCATTGCTCAACGAATTGCCCATCGTCAAGCTGGCCGCGGATAAGATTTTGCAACTGCCAGAGTTGAGCGGTGAGGGCGCTTTCGTCGCTAAAGACTTCATGGCCGCGCTCGATGGAACCTTGTACGAAACTGCGCGCGAGGCGTTCGGTGGCGGGGCCATCACCAAATTGCCCGTGGGCGCGGTTACTTCCAAACTTCGCTACCTGGGCGACGGAACGGCCGTCATTGATTATTTGGACGCAGCCAAGAAAGTTGTGAGCAGCAGCGCGCCCCAAGTGGCTTACGATGCCGAGCAAGCGTTCAAATCAATCGCCAAGGGCGCCACGGGCGGCGGGGCAATCACACAGGCAACCAACGCGCTAGACTTTACGTGGAAATTACAGAAAGGCATTATCAGCGATATGTACTTGGCGCTCAACCCGGCGTCATGGATTCGCAATGGGGCAAGCGCGGCCGCTCACCTGAACGTGGACGGGATCGGCGCTCTTCACCCGCAGGAAGATATGTTGCGCGCGCTGACAGGCAAGCTCAATGTCATCCCTGAGCGGAATCTGGCTGCAGCGGTGGGCGGCTACGAACCGGAATTCCCCCATTGGTCAGAGGCCATTTTCGGCAAAGACAATTTTTACGCCAAATTTGTGAAGGGCGCGCAGGACATCCGCGGCGGGCTTACCACTCTGCCAGGCACAGGCGGCGCGGTTCCCATTGGCGAGAATAGCTATAAACTTCTCGCCTACTACAACGGGTTTACGCGCAGCTTTAAGAAAGCCTGGGAGATGCCCGTCAAGGAAGTGCTAGGGCCGGGGCTAAAGGAATTAGGGATCGCCGATGATGTAGTAAGCAATATCGTCAATCACGCGGTAGACGCTGGCGTGAACGGCTCTAAGGCCGAGATGGCCAACACCGTGCGCAATGTGCTTAACCAAGCGACGATCAAGCCCTCTCTGCGCGAACTGGGTATACCTGACGAGCTTGTTTCCATGCAAGGCTGGAAAGACATCACAGACATTATCGGCAGTCACCTTCCAGAGCAGACGGACGAGGCGGCGGCGGCGATTCAACAGGCTTTTACGGATGAACTAACCCACCGGGCGGGCATTCTCAACGAGTCTCCGCGGCAACTGGGCAACTACAAATGGACGGACGTAGAGGCCACCCACGATAGCGCGGCCCTCATTGACAATCTAAAAGAGGCAGGCAAAAACGCCAACGTACCAGCCGAGCAGGTAGAGCAAACCGTTACTGAACTTACCAAGAAGCTTGACGAGGTGAACGGCGGCGCTTGGCAAGCTTTCCGAACCGACTTGGCCAGCGCACAGCAGCCCAAAGACGCGCTGAATATGGCCGTGGACGTGTGGGCCAAGCACAATCAACTCAAGCAAGAGGCGCGGGCCGCGGTCGATGAACTGAGCCGCGCAGCCGTGGCCACCCCCTCGCCCGAGGCATGGGCGCAGAAGTGGCAGGGCACCCAACAAATTTATGACAAGCTGGCAGCGGACACCAGCGCGCTTTTCCAAAACGCTAGGGCACGGCTCAACGGGGTAGCGGGGCCAGATGCGGCGGCAGCCACCGATTGGTGGAAAGCTATCGAACGCTTTCACGCGTATGATGAGGCGGCGGTCCAGGCCGAAAGAACGGCCGGCATGGATCTAAACTCCCCGTTGGGCAACCAAGAACAGTGGAATAAAACCATTGGCGCGGGGCGGCAGTATCTCGACAAGTCAATGCTTGAACTGTACGACGCCTACCGACGCAACCCCACCCAAACCAGCCTAGATATGCTCGTGCATGCCCAAAACAAGGTAGAGGAAATGGGCGCCCAAGTTGCCGCCTATCTCAAGCCCCTACGCGATGAGGCCATGCAAACCAGGCAATGGGGCACCTATTACGCCGAGCGAAACGCCGCATGGGGGCAATATTTTGATAATGCGGTTATCCACAACAAGGCTACGCAGAGATATGTAATCGGCGACGGGGTAAGCAAAGAGTACGAAAAGCTACTCTCCTGGGAGGATCCTTTCTATGGTCCCCTACGGGCGATTGCACCAGGCACCGAGCAAACGGTCAACGCCAGCGCGGACGCTCAACGCATGATGCGAATGAACACTGGCACCAAGCAGCCGCGCGTCACTGAGTACAGCATTTGGAAAGTGGCAGACGAAAAAGGCGAAATATTCGACGTTCCCAAGAATTTTATCCCTGACAACGTGCAATCGGCTTGGGAAAAGATTGTCAATCATGATGATATTGTCAATGGTACGATGGACGATATTAGCAAGTCGGTAGAATCCAGCTACGTGGCGCCCGAAGCGGCACCAGTAACAGCAGCTACACCGGAGGTTGCCAAGGCAGCCACCCCAGCGGCGGCGCCTGTCCAGTATGGGCCGATTGACAACCCCTCGAAAGGCGGCGTGATCGGTGTGCGCAGAACTGCGGAGGGGGACGAGCCGATCAGCATTTTGGGAAAAGTCTACACGCGCGACGGGGTTGATTACTACAGCATCAGCGGCACACCGGAGAAAGTACCAGCCGATCAGCTATTGATCCTCAACAATGAAAACAAACTTTACCCCATGTCTGACATTGCCAACCTCAAAGACGCGCGCCAAACCATCGACCAGGTAGGCGAGACAGTGGGCGGTTATGAGGATGCACGCAAAGCCATGCGCGACGAGTGGTATAAAGTGGCCAAAGGCGAGAAAGGCTATTTGAAGCTGGACACCGCGGCGACTGTGTACGGCAAGGGCGGGATTGTTCGCGTGCCTGAAAACAAATTTGAGGATTTGTACGGCCTGACTATCGCGGGAAATCGCATTGAAAACCAGGGGGATGTGGAGAAGTTCATCCAGGATTACATAGACCTCAAGGCACAGGCAGACAAGGCGAAGTCAGGTATAGCGGGCGCAACGGATAGTTACAAGGCTATCCGCCAGGGTGCAGAACAAGCCCCCAATGCGCAGGCCATTCGTGAAGCCGTAACGAAGTGGGATCCCTACATGCTAGCCGAGGGCGAGACGGTAGAAAAGGTTTTGGCTGACAACACGAGTAAGTCACTCGCCCAAAACGCCAACAAAGCGCCCGAAGTGAGCGAAGTCATGGGCAGCCACATGATCGCCCAACTTAAAGCAGCCGAGCAGAAGATTCTGGCGCAACTCCCTGAACTGTTGGCCGGCAAACCCAACACGCTCACCGAGGCGCAGCGCTTGGGCGCGTCTGACTTGCTTAATAAGCTGATGGGGCATTTTGACAATGCCACCATGCAGGCCAGCAAGGGCGCGCAGGACGGCATGAACTTCGCCATGCTCAACTATAACGACAAGCGCAATATTGATACCGTGCTGGGCTATGCCTTCCCCTACCACTATTACTACACCCGTTCGGCTATCAACTGGGCACAGCGGGCCTTTGCCAAGCCTGCGATCATCAATATGTACAACCGGGTTAACCAGGCCATTGCAGAAGAGAATAAACAATCTCAACTCCCCGCGCGCTTGGAGGGCACCGTGCCAAATCCAGCGGCGCAATTTGGCATAGGGCCAGACCGGTTGGGCAATCCGTTAACCTGGTTGTTACCGCTGGCGTCTTTCAGCGGCAATCAATATGTTGATGAGGCCGACGCGCAGAGCGACTTTGAAAAATGGTACATGCGGATCAAGAAGTTTACTCCCAGCATGGCACCCGCATTAGAGGCAGCGACGGCGGCAGCGTTCGATAAATCAAACCCATTGCCCAACGGCGAAAAGCGTTTCGACTTGTCCAACTACGCGCCGCAGAAATTCATACCAGGTATGAACATTGCCGGGGAAGCTGTACAGGCCGTCACCGGGCGCACCGCGGCGCAGCTTCCGGGCGGAATGGGGCCAACGTTTGGCGACAAGTTTGATCCTTACCGGCTGGGGCGCAAGGCCGCAGAGTTGGCCATGCAACAAAAAATCGACCCGTCCATTGCTCAGTACGCGCAACAGATTGCCCTCAACCAACAGACAGGCAAAGACCCGTTCGACAAGATTCCAACAGAGTTTCAACAGGCCGCGCAAAGCCTATACACAGAGGCGGCGAAAGGGGCAGCCAAGGATCGGCTATGGTCAGACGCAGGAAGATTCTTTACGGGCGTTCCTGGTTACAATTTTAGCGACCAGGAAAAGCAGATGCAGCAGGCGCAGGGGGATGTATATAAGCTGGGCTATGGTCCAGACAACCCCTACGGCAGCAAACAGGCCATGACCGAACAGCGCGCGCAGAATCCTTACCTACAGCCTTGGAGCACCAAAAGCGCGCTTGTCCCATCAGCTGACCCGAAGTATCAACCGATGGAACCGGCAGTCGGCGCGCAGAATACAGCCAAGAGCGCGGATAAAGACGCCATCCAAACCAAGATGAATAGCGCGGTGGAAACCTATCTCAAGGCCAACCCCAACGCCAGCACCAAGGATGTCATGGCGATCAAGCAACCTTTCCTCGACCAGGTGAAGGCGCTCGACGCCAAGTATCCAGACGCGGGCTATCCCGAAGGCGCGGGCGGGCCACCCAAGGGCATGAATCCCCAAGAGCGCGCCCAGTGGCAGCTAGACCAGTTGCTATACGGCAGCGGGGCAGGCGGGCCACAAAAACCAGAAAACGCCACACCGGAGCAACTCCAAGCCTATTACAAGGCCAAAGCGGATTTTGTTCAGACCCAACTGGATCAGATTGAAACGAGCGCGGGCGGCGTCTTTACCGACCAGGGCGAGCCAACGCAGGAATGGCAGACGGCGTTTAAGGGCCTCACCAAAGGCAAGTATGCAATCGAGCTTTTACATGAGTCTTATCTGCGCGATGTCTCCAAAACCGAACAGGATTGGAGCAAGCGCAACGACTTGCAGAACGAATTAACCGGCGCGCAGATGCAGGGCAATGTGGACAATGTCAAGGCCAGGCTAGGCGATAAGGTAGCGGCACTCTTTGACCAGTATCGCCAGTTGCCCAAAGAGGGCACGGCGCGCGAGGAATTCAAGGCCGCTCATCCTGAGCTAGCAATGGCAAATATCGCCGCCTATGACCCTGACAAGTACGACCAGGCAATCAAACAGTTTGGCCCCAACGCTTGGAAGGTGTACGCGGGCAAACCGACCTATCCCGGTGACAATGCCACCGAAGGCCAGAAAGCCCAGTACAAAACGGCTATGGCCAACTATGAGGCCCATAACCCCCAGTACGGGCAGATAAAACTATGGGTCGATGGACGCCCACGCAAATTCGAGCCAGCCCCCGCGGGCATGGTATCCCAACGCAACTATGGCCAGGATTATCAGGAAGCCGTCAAGATATTTGGCCCGAACATTTTCAAGGTCGTGGCCAACTACCCATCGGGCGCCGACAAAAAAACCGTGGCTCTCTATTACAAGGCCCATCCAGAGTTATCTGGTTACTGGCAGTGGTATAACGAAGTGAAAAACCAGCCCCCTAACTATGTGGCCGCTAACGCAGGGGGAGCGGTTAACCTCGACGGCTACCAAGGCCCACGCCCCATCGGTAGCGACCGCCAACCCATTGGCTTGGCGCCCGGCGAGAAACCACCCGCGGGCTGGGATGTATCAGCGCTGACCAGTGGCCAGCCGACATTAGCCAGTGAGACGGGCGGCGGCGCAGCCAGCACCACGACCAAAACCGCAGGCGATTACATTGCGGCCAGCGACGCGGATTATCAAAAGAAATACTTTGCCGAGCACGGCTATTACCCAGGCAAAAGCCCCAAAGCGGCCGCTTACGCAGCCGCGAGGAACGGACTAGCCAAAGAGTTTGGTAACGAAGCGGTCACCACCTGGGAGTCATACGGCAAACTCCCGAAAGATTCTAAGGCGCGCGAGGAATTCAAGGCCGCTCACCCGGAGCTACGCGCCTATGATATGGCCGCGTACAACCCCACCGAATACGCCGAGGCAAAGAAAGTATTCGGGGACAATGCTTGGATGGAATGGGCGCAGGCGCCGAAGTCAGGCGAAACCGACGAAGAGAAAGCGGCGCGCTCTGCCTACTTTGACGAGCACCCCACCGCGAAACTTTTG
>CALMSM010000248.1 GCA_937872425.1 uncultured Candidatus Saccharibacteria bacterium | reverse complement strand
ATCATTACATTTACCAATAATTATCGTAATTTTACATTTAATAAATCTCTTTTGCTTAATATTGCTCATCCGGAGTGGTATACAAATTCTGTTTGATCATCCAAAACTATACTGGACTGACGATACGACTGACGACAACCATTGGTTGCGGTTTGGTAAGAAGATTATGCCGAAAGATAAACTATGGACTTCGTTAGATGAAGCTGAAGACCCAGGAAAGTTGGCTCTGCCAGGCGGCAACCACAATTTAGGCTCTGCACGACACTGGCACTTTACAATAGCTATCATCTGGGTAGTAACAGGTCTAATTTACATGGGCTTTTTGTTCTTTAGCGGACAATGGCAGCGCTTGATACCTACGGATTTCGGTGTGTTTTCTAGTGCCATAGACACGATGTATCAGTACTTAACACTAAACGTACCAGCAGAGGGTGCAACATACAACGCATTACAACAACTTACCTATGCAGGGGTTGTTTTTATTTTGGCGCCATTAGCTATTATTACCGGGCTAGCATTATCGCCTGCATTGGTGGCAAAATACCCAGGTTTTCTTAAACTATTTGGTGGTCGCAGGCAAGTTGCAAGGAGCTTTCACTTTATAGCGATGGTCTTCTTTTCATTATTTATACTCGTACATGTGACGATGGCACTTGGTTTTCACTTTTATGACAGCGTAAAACGGATTACGCTGGGCAATACAGACGTAGATTTTGCTCTGGCGCTAACAATCTTTTTAATGGCCATTATCCTGCTAGTGGCCTTTAATATTTGGGCATCATTCTTTACGCTTGGTGATCAGGTACGATTACGCCGTATCCTCACGAAGTTTTATACCCCAGTCGTTCGACTCTTGTTTGGCAAGATGAAATCAAATCAGAACTACACAAAAAAAGACATTTCACCATTCTTCAGGGTTAACGGCTATCCTCCAAAATCAGAAGAATACGCACAACTCAAAGCCAATGATTTTAAAGATTGGAAACTCAAGGTTTATGGACTAGTCGATAACCCTCTTGAAATGTCGTTGAAAGATATTAAGGACCTACGTAAGCAAGATCAAATTACAAAGCATAATTGTATACAGGGCTGGACTGCGGTTGCAGAGTGGGGCGGTTTGCCGATGAGTGATGTTATGGAGCTCTCTAAGCCGAAGAAAAATGCCAAGTATGTATTATTTCATTGTTATGATATCGATGACAAAGGTCAGGCTTATTACTCGGGTTTACGTGTGAGCGATATGTATGATAAACAAACGATCCTGGCGTATGAAATGAATGGCAAGACGATACCCATAGAATATGGCGCACCCCTTCGTTTACGATGCGAAAAGAAATATGGTTACAAAATGGCAAAATACATAAAATCAATTGAATTTGTAGAGAGTTTTGAAAACGTAGGCCAAGGACGTGGTGGTTACCGAGAAGATACCGTGTTCTTTGACTGGGAAGCAGCAATATAGTGGTATGCCAAAACAAAAAAAAGTAACATCAGTTAAAGGTGCATATTTTGCACTCGGTATCGCCACCCTCGCGCTTATTATCAATTTTTGGGCATGGTCTTTGTTAAGCCCACTTGGCGCAAAACTAGCAAGTGAACTCACACTGACGCCTGTCATGCTATCGCTATTATTGGCAGTACCTGTAATCGTTGGATCTCTTGGTCGTGTTGTCTTCGGCATGCTTACCGATAAATTCGGCGGGAGAAAAATGTTCGCAGTTATTAGCCTGCTAACGGCTATTCCTGTTTTCGCTCTGACATTCGCAGGTGATTATCGGCAATTTATAATTACTGCCATATTTCTTGGATTTGGCGGTGCAGCGTTTGTAATAGGAATTCCGTTCATAAGCGCGTGGTTTCCGCCAGAACGAAGAGGTTTAGTGCTCGGTATATATAGTATGGGAAATGCTGGTACGGCACTCTCAGGATTCGCAACCCCAAGACTCGCAGAAACTTTTGGTCGTGATACGACATTTATTATTGTGGCTGGGTTACTTGTGGTCATAGCACTAGTTTTTGTGTTTTGGGGTAAAAATGCTCCTGGATGGAAACCAGCGAAAGGATCTTCAATTTCTCGGTTGATTACTGCATCAAGGTTACGACTTACGTGGGATTTGTCCTCTGTTTATGCCGTTACATTCGGTGCTTTTGTCGCTTTTGGCGTTTACTTACCTGTTTTACTGAAAGTTTCCTATGGCTTGTCACTTACAGATGCCGCTGCACGAGCAGCTGGTTTTGTATTACTCGCTACGATAGCGCGACCAGTTGGTGGGTGGTTGAGCGATAAAGTCGGCGCTAAGCGTGTTGTACAGACCGCTCTTTGTATTATTATTCCACTTGCAATGTTTGTTGCGTTCCAACCTACTCTAGAGCCACAGACGACCGTTGCATATCTTTCTCTAGCATTCGTACTAGGTTGCGCAAATGGTGCGGTATTCGCAATGGTCGGCAAGCTGGCAAAGCCTGAAGTTATGGGTAGCGTAACAGGCCTTGTAGGCGCAGCTGGTGGCTTTGGTGGATTCTTGCCACCACTTCTTCTGGGGTTTACATACCAACGTATGCACTCCTATTCCCTAGCACTTGTATTATTAGCAGTAGCTGCATTCGTAGCATTGATTTACATTCATCGAC
The DNA here is from genome assembly GCA_937872425.1 of uncultured Candidatus Saccharibacteria bacterium. Taxonomy (GTDB): domain Bacteria; phylum Patescibacteriota; class Saccharimonadia; order Saccharimonadales; family CALMSM01; genus CALMSM01. Next base: position 8,810 of record CALMSM010000248.1, on the reverse strand, counting down.
GATTCAAAGATAAAAGCTTGTATGCTATGGTCTAAATCATGGAGTTATTACAGCCACGCCACTTAATACTTGTTCGCCATGGTGAAAGCGAAGGTGATGTCAGGCGCAAGTTAGGTACAAGTGCTCTCATACATCCTAACGATGAAAAACAGACTGAAGCTGGCCATATACAATCGCAGCTAACAGGACGGTGGATTGCAAAGTATATCATGCAAGTTTATGGCTTTGAGAAGTTCGATAGTTATCTAACATCACCGCTTATTCGTACCAAACAATCTGCGAAATCACTAGGTTTAAGTAGCAGCTGGGCTGAAGAACCCAGACTAACTGAAAGAAATCGTGGTGATATCCAGGGGCTAACTAAGCGTCGACATAAGGAGAAGTATCCAGATAGTTATCAAGCGATGCTTGATCACCCATTTTACTGGGTTCCGCCAGGTGGAGAATCTATTTTAGCTGTCTCACACCGATTCGGGGAGTTAGTTGACAACTTAACCAATACGAATAATGTACTAATTATGACTCACCGTGATGTTTTATGGGCTGCACACGTGCCACTCGATAGACTAGCCCTTGATAAAATGGAAGACGTCAACACAGACTCTATACATAATGGCCAAGTTATTCACTATACAAACATCAATCCAACTTCAGGAGCAGTAGAAAGCATGGAACTTGCATGGAAACGTTCTGTCAATCCATCTTCCGACGCTTCAGCAAATGAACTTAATGATTGGTTTCAAATCGTTGAACCAAGCGTCCAGGTCTAGGGAACGGGTCAGCTTTTAGGGTGCTTACTCCTTCAGGACAGGAGAGGCTGGGTTCGAACTAAATTACAGGGGTGGAAATGAAAGAACCACCATTTCTGGTGGTTCCAACATTTGTAACTTACGAACTGTAAATTAGTATTTCTCTGACCAAAGAGAGAAGTTAATGTAGGTCTAGGAACTAGGTCTACGTTTTTCTCTGCTTGGTCTGGCTCGGGAGGCCGGACTCGAACCGGCAACCTCGAAGTTAACAGCTTCTTGCTCCACCATTGAGCTACTCCCGAATACTTCCCCGGCAATGCCGGAGAAACAATAAAATAAAACGTGCTTTATCTTCTGAAGTGAAAATAACCTGTCAATTATACCCAAATAACCTGTTAGGAGGCAAGGCCAAAAACATCTGCCCAGTATTTGATGGACATCGGCCATGGCCGGGTGTGCGGAGTGGTCCCCATAATTTCGGCAATAACCTGAGCTTTATCGACCCATTGAATCTGTTCAACTTCTTCGGCTTGGAGGGTAAACTTCTCGACGGGCCAGTCACACACCACCGTGTAGCCGTGCATTTGGCGTCGGCCACTTTCGAACTGGGCGTGTATTTTTTTGGTTGGCTTGAGCTCTACGTCAAAAAGGCCGATTTCTTCCCCAAGTTCGCGGACGGCAGACTCGTAGTAATCGTCACCTAGCGTAACGGTGCCCTCTGCCGCTGGAGTCCAGAGGCCTGGAGAACGCAGCTTGTTCAGCGAACGTTGCTGGAGTAGCACTTGTCCGCTGCTGTTCTCTATCCATATAGACACCATGCGCCAACAATCGTCTTTGGTGAGGTCGGCCCGACGCTTCTGACCAATCACATTATCCTGTTCGTCGACTAGTGCCACTACTTCATCTGGTTCGCTCATCACGAGCGGTGAGCCTTGAGCGCGCTATCGGTTGCTCGTTTGTCATCCTGCGCTTTTAGCGTGTGCCGCTTGTCGTAGTGCTTTTTGCCTCGGCCGACACTGATGCGGAGTTTGATATAGCGTCCACGGGTGAGGAGCTCTAGCGGTACGATGGTTTGACCCTGCTGCTTGAGTGCCAATAACTCGGTGATTTGTTTGCGTTTGGCGAGGAGCTTACGGGCACGGGTTTTGTCGGATTCTTCTATAGGTATGCCATTGTCCCCGGTGATTGTGGCATTGATAAGCCAGAGTTCGTCATCTTTGACGGTTACGTACGCACCGCGGAGTTGGCCGTGGCCACGGCGAAGTGATTTGGTCTCGGCACCACTAAGCTGCAGTCCAACAACTAAATCGTCACCTAACGCGTAATCAAACCGTGCGCGGCGGTTGACGATCTTGCCAATATCTTGTGATTTTTTCTTGACCATAGTCACTATTGTACCCTATTCAGGGAGTTTGTATCTGTTGTTTGGCGGTATCCCATAGTTCTGGATGACCAACGGACTTCTGCCAGTACCACCATTCGATGCCCCATACGTAGACTTCGCGGAGCCCGGTAGCTTTGGCATATTCAAGCCTTTCTTTTAGTCTGGCCGCGTCAAGGGATTTGTTTTGCTCGGGAATACTATCAATGTCATTCATGTTAAACTCGCCGGTATCTGGTAGCCACGCTTCGGTTTGTAGCTCGTGAATGATGAGGTCTTTGCCGGTAAATATCTTGCCGTAGCCGCCAAGTGATGCGTAGAACCAGGCGGGTAGAGGGTATTCAAAATAGCGCTTCGTGATGGTCTTGTCCCACACACGTTTGTAGACGGACACACCAAACTTATCTGGGCGTGGGTCACCAATAGGCACGCCAAGAGCATTGTTGCTGCGGGTGATGATGAGCGGGTGCGTCGGGTCTGCTTGTTTGACGAAGGCGGCTTCGCGCACAAGGCGTTCGCGGGTGAAGTCAGGGCAATCACCAAATACGCTCAAAAAGAATTCGTTTTCTAGCTGGTAGCTCTCGAGTGCTGGGCTGGTTTTGTAGCGGTCAATGACGGCCTGCATGTAGGTTGTGAGCTTGGGTTCCCACTCGGTCATGGGCATGTCCTTTGCCCAGGTGGGCATGTGACATTCTGGCCAACGAGGTTGGCGGAGGCCGATTGCCAGACTCACTTTTGCACCAGAGTTCTCTGCCATAGCGAACTGCCAGTCCAGGTTGGTGAAATCATAAATACCTTGCGTGGCTTCGCTTTCGTCCCAGTAGCTCAATAGTCTCAATTGTTTAATCCCCATGTCATTGATGATGGCGTTGAGTGTGTCTTTGGGGTCGAGCCCAAAATATTCAGCATAGTACGGGCTAAACGTTGCGCCATAGACCAATGGTTTACTCTTGTGGGACGCGATATACCACTGCGCGACACCATAGGATACGCCCACAAACCCTACGACAATTGCAATGAGCACAACGATAAGTTTTTGTATGATTCCCTTCTGCCAGAAGCCTTTGGCTGCACGAAGCGGCCTCAATAGAGTCTGACGAAGGGTCGGCTCTGTGGGTTTTGGAGTGGGGTTTTTCTTGTTGTGTGGCATGATGTATACAGTGAAAAAGCAGCTAACGCTTAGTATTATCATACCAGCATATAACGAAGAGCACTATATTCGGTCGTGTCTGGACAGCATTGCTCAGCAGACCATCATGCCTGATGAAGTTATTCTAGTTGATAATAATTGTACGGACGACACAGTCAACATAGCCAACGAATATGGTTTTGTGAAGGTTGTTACGGAGGGTGACCAAGGCCGCGGTCATGCGCGCACAAAGGGATTCAATTCGACGACCTGCGATATTATTGGGCGTATTGACGTGGACAGTGTCTTGGCTCCTGATTGGTGTGAGCGGGTGTTCCAAACATTCTCGTCCTCGGATGTCGGTGGTGTGACAGGTCTTGCCATGATTGCCGCCCTGCCACGCATACAGCGCCCACGTACGCGGCTGTGGTCGTGGATGTATACATTGTGGTCACGAGCGGAAAACGGCTTTGATTTGATGTGGGGTGCAAATATGGCAATACGCCGTGATGTGTGGCTGAAAGTCCGAAGTGGCGTCTGTGACGATGATCAGATTGTGCACGAGGATCAAGACATATCATTTTTGGTACTTGCAGCTGGTGAGAGGATACGTCGGGACAGCCGGCTCCTTATGAACACGGATGGGCAGACATTCCATTACTTTCCTAAGCTTGCGCACTACACCCGACTTCGCTACACAACACGGGCGCGTCACACCAGAAGCGGTGGCTACAAAAACATTCCTAAAACAGTTAGCCCGTTGTGGCGATTTTTTGCTCTGGCTGTATCGCCCCTGGTATTTATTCCGTTTTTTGTCGTGAGTCTATTACTTTGGCCACTCGATATCATAATTCATCGAATCGGCCGTACGATATTCCGCACGACTTCTTAGCGTGCGTCGGGGCTCGTATAGCCGCCGTATTTGTTGGTGCTGGGGCTGCACGATGACCACAGACCTGCGTTTGTCTCTCTGGCAGTTGTTTGCAGCTGGCGGAACTCATCTTGTTTAGTAAATGGGAAACTGAGGTATGCGAACGCGTATCCATTTTTGATCAGGTCTGCGTTGAGTAGTGTGCCATCCTGCAGGTAGACATAGCGCAACAACCGATTGTAGCGGTCACGATTGCTGCTGAGCGGGTCTGTTTCGAGCCTGACTGACTGCGAGCCTATGCGTGATTTTGTATAATCCGAAGCAGCCTGACCAAAGCATTGGACGGCCTTGCGGGGGTCGTGTGTCTCGGGCGTATCGATGCCGATAAACCGAATCTTCTCCTCGGTGCCATTCATGTCGACCACAATGGTGTCACCATCATCGAACTGTACAACACGGTACGTGCCGGCTGGTACTGACGCGTTGAGTGTTGGTGTTTGCCCAGGATGAGACGAGGTATAGTAGCCGATGCCGACGAACACTAAACTGACGACTAAGCTCGTGACCTGCCTGCGGAATCGGCGTTTTGCGTACCAGGGTTTTTTCATAGTGTGCAGTCAGTATAGCGCTTATGGCTTTGGCGCCAAGCTATTTGTCTATACGCTCAAGCTGAACTGCGACATATTCGTCAGAGATACTTGTTCCGTCAAGCTCTATGTGATTCTCGTCTTTTGCCGGGGGCTCCAGCTTGTTGCGAAGTCGTTCGAACTCGTTATCTGTCATATCGCCGAGTGCGCGCGTTGTCTGCAGGTGCGCATCTTTTGTGGCGCGTTCACGTGCAGTCTCCGGGTCAATAGTTACCCATACCAGCACGACTGACGCTCCCGCATCTGCTGCGAGCTGTCGGAGATGGTCGCGGTCTGCACGCTTGTTGAACCCTGTATCAAACACGACGCTCTCCCCTGCCATAAGCAGCGCGGAGGCTTCTTGGTTCATGCGGTCATAGAGCTGCTTGTTCTCAGTCTCTGAGTAGGTTGGGTCACCAAATAGCTCGCGGCGCTCGTAGTCTGCCCACAGGTGTGTTGCGTGTGATAGTTTTGATATGACACGTGCTGCTGTAGTTTTGCCGGCACCGGGGTAGCCAAGCATCAGGTAGAGCGTCGGCTTATTTTTTAGCGACATCTGATTTACCAGGCTCGGGTAGGTAGAAACTGGCAGTTATGCTCATCGTGAGTATGCTGAGGATGAATGTGAGACTGATGGCGATTGAGGTGTGGATGCCAAACCAGTGGAACCCAAATATTTCTGTTGGGCTAATGAGCATTTTGATACCGACGCCGACCAGGATGATGCCGAGGCCACGGTTGAGCAGCCAGAACTTGTCTTTCATGCCATGGAATACAAAGTACAGTGCTCGAAGTCCCAATATAGCGGCTGCGTTACTTGCAAACACAATAAATGGGTCACGTGCCACAGCCAAGATGGCTGGCACGGAGTCGATGGCGAAGAATATGTCGGTGATTTCTATGGCACAAAGTGCGACGAACAGCATGGTTGCCACGCGTTTGCCATTTTCGTGCGTGAATAGTGCGTGACCATGCAGGTGGTGGCTAACAGGGATGATTTTTTTGAGCCATTTAATCATGCCACTGGTTTCTGGGTCGAACTCTTCGCTGCCACCCCGGAATACTTTATATCCAGTAATAAGAAGCAAGATGACCAGGAAGAACAATGCGATTTCGAACCGTTCCAATACGGCGACACCTGCGAATATAAAGAGTGCACGGAATAGCAATGCACCAAACACACCCCAGAACAGTACGCGGTGCTGATACTTGCCCGGCACCTTGAAATACGTCAGGATGATGGACCAAACAAATACGTTGTCTATGCTGAGGGATTTCTCGATCGCAAATCCACTAAAGTATTCGGCGCTGGCCTGTCCGCCGTAGGCTGCCCAGATAACAAAACCAAGTGCAATACCCAGGCTGACCCAGACGATTGTTTGAGTGATTGACTCGCGCATAGACGGTTCGTGATCTTCTTTGTGAAATACCACGAGGTCAAGGATAAGCAGGAATGCAAACCAACCGATTAATAGTCCCCAATGCCAACCCGGAACAGTAAGTTTGGCGGCGGTTTCAGCAACACTAGCAAATATAAGCATGCACCAATTGTACACTATTTTTTCTTATGGCGAGCGCGGATGTATAGGCTCGAAGTATCCAATATCACCCCGAGCCGCCTCCAGGGCTTTATCATAGGCTTCGCGGAGTTCTGGCGGGGTGGCCACCACGCCTAAGACAGGTAGCCCATCTATGGGTGGAAACCCTGTTTGTGTGGCGCAGATAGACCATGTATCGTCTACGGGCGAGTAATTTTCTATCTGATAACCAACAGCACGGCTGACTTGTTGGGTCTTTTCGTCAATGAACCATAAAGGCAACCCCCCGACTGCATGTAGTGCCTGGGTAGCCAGTAGGCACGTGTCGGCTGCCAAGGCTTTGAACAACTCAAATGAATGCGGCGCATTGCCCGTAACATTAGCGGGCTGAGTCGCTTTGATAAACGTGTCTATTCCGTCGAATGTGGCTAATCTTTCGGCCGTCCCGCACAGTACGTCGAGCACAATACCGGCATCAATTGTCCGTCGGTCGATGGCTGGCTCGCCTGCTTCTTGTCGTTCTTTGCTAGCACTCATATTAATTTGTATTTTATAACACTGCTAGGGCTCATAAACAATGTAAAACAATAACATGTGCTCTAGGAATGGTCATATTGACCTCATGTCGATAAATGTGTAATAGTATCCTGATAGATAGATGTAAGTAACAAAAGGAGCTCGATTATCATGGGTAGAAGATTACAAGAAGCAGCCGCGCCATTTATGCTTACTGGTGCATTAATTGGGGGCACAATTGGTGGTGGTCTTGCTGGGCTCCTTGACGTGTCAGCTACCGAAGGTGTACACAGGACATGGATAGAAGATGAGCGCACCTACACCTATGGAGACGCGATGAGCGCAGCAGCCGATGGGCATCTGGTTTTAGCTCAGACAATTGCTGAGGCAGATAAAGCAGTGGACGATCTTCTTGATGAGCGTTGCACGGTTGCTATTGCACCGTATCGTAGCGGCGGAGAGTTTGCTGACGTTGACGAAAACGGTGTGGTGAGTGACCTGGTCGGCGACCCGCAATTACCCTGTCAAAACCTTCCTCGCCAGGCTCGTGCCATTATTCGATTCGCAAGAAGCCAAGATGCAAGAGTGGCAGATGCTCAAAAAACCGCAGACATCCGGGATGAAGAGCTAGCGATATTTAATCAATACGAGGCGGATGATCACGGATTCAACGCGGTACCCTATGGGGCAGTACCCGGGTCTATAGTTGGGGCGCTATTTGGTCTTGCTCTTGCCATTGACAACAGAAAAGCAAATCGACGGGCAGAGGACGCGGGCGCTGAAGTCCCTGCGCAACCCGGGACCTAAGTAGTTTCTCTAGTAGTCGATACCTTTGTTAGCGAGGTATTTGTCGTCGTAGTGATGTTTGATTTTGCTCATATTGGTTGCAATGTCTGTTTGGCCTATGAGCGATTCCGGGAAGTTACGGCCTGTGAGACAGAGGCTGACTTTTTTGCCTCTAGCGGTAATAAGTTTGGCTAGTTGCTCTTCGGTTAAGAGGCTATCGTGGACTGCGTTGTTGATCTCGTCACAGATAACAAGGTCATATTCGCCACTTGTTACAGCCTTGAGCGCGACATCATATGTCTCTTGTGCGGCTTGCTTGTGTTGATCGTCTGTTATGTCAGATGCGCTTATGTCGCCTGCGTCGTAGAATCCCTTGCCTCCTTTGTAAAACAAGAGATCGTCCCCAAATACTGGCTGGATATCACGAATAAATACATGCTCGCCGACGCCCCAGTGTTTTATGAACTGTACGTAGGCTACACGCCAGTGGTTCCCGAGCGCCCGGACCATCAGCCCCAGGCTTGCACTGGTCTTGCCTTTGCCTTCGCCGGTATAGACGACTACTACAGAGTCTTTTGTTTTGAAGTCCTCAAATGACATGGGTATAAGTATGGGCTAGTAAGTGAGACGGTGCAACTTATTTGGCAGCGAGTGCAGCATCAATCTTGGGACGGTCGAAACCGACGATGATGGTGCCGTTGATGTCGATTACAGGAATCCCCATCTGACCAGATTTTTGTACGCATTCTTCGGCGTATTTGGGATCTTGCTCGATGTCATGGTCGGTGTATTTGACGCCAATCTTGTCGAAGTATTCTTTGGCAGCATGACAGAATGCGCACCAAGTGGCGGAGTAGACGGTGACGGATGCTTTTGTATCGCTCATGCCTATAATTGTACGCTATGTGTGCCAAAACTGCCAGGTTTGCTACACTGATTGCATATGAGAAACCCGTTCAAAAACCTCAAACTTTCTCGTCGTGTGGTCCTGTGGTCACTTACGCTCATGCTAGTTGGCTTTTGCCTGTCGGTTGCGATTCGCGCTGCGACTATCAAGGACGACGCGGTGCACTATCATGCCAACTTTGCGCTGTATATCAATGGCCAGCGCCAAGACTTCAGTAGCTTCACATTCTATGAGGAGGTTGCGGCGTGTTCGGTGCATGCTCATGATGACCCCAAACCCCGAGCTCATATGCATGATAACAATCCAG
>CALMSM010000247.1 GCA_937872425.1 uncultured Candidatus Saccharibacteria bacterium | reverse complement strand
TTCAGGAAGCACGGCGTTGACCGTGACTCCGAATTTGTGCCGTATCGAAAAAATGGCGACCCGTTCCCGATGTGCCGGCATTGCAAAATCCGAGCGGCCAAATATTCACCACGCAAGCGCATGTGCAGCACGTGCGCCGCATACATGCACCGGCACAATGGCAAGAAACGGCCACGATACTACGACGCCGAACACTGTAGGATTTGCGGCAGACCGAGGGTAGATGTTTGGTTTACGCATGGCCGGTGCCCGTCCTGTGATGACTACCACCGACGCACCGGCAATGAGCGACCGGAGCATCTATGGAAGAAACGCAGTCCGCATGGATGGTGCGAATGCGGCAAACCTGCCACGCATACTGTGACCATGCGAGTGATGCACCACGACGAGCATTACCCGCTGTGCGATGACTGCTATGCCGAGCATCAGCGGCATGTCGCCTGGTACGGCTCGACCGACATCACGACCAAAGGCAACATCCAAGCGCCACGCAAGACGGCCAAGCTGTACGGCGATGACTGATTTAGAGTTAACTTCCAACCTGACAATACACTGACGGTTGAAATCCTTACCGTTTCGTGGTATGCTACGTAAAGTGTAGCGCATTGTGAGGCGGGCGGCAGATGGGCGTTTTACCGGCTCGACAACCTATGTTCGTGCATGAGCGCATCCGGCGCACGGGTGCGCTTTTCGCTATGGGGCGGCAATGATGCGTAGCGTGCTGGGCAGCCGGGCGAGCATCGGCGGCGTGCTGGGCAGCGGGAGAGGCGGCGCGGCGGCGGATTGGTGGCTGTCGGGCGGCGTGTCGGCGGCAAATGCGATTGCAGTCTATCAGCCGATCGGGGCGGCATCGCTGGCGGCAAGCTACACGAATCTGGCGAATCCTGGCACGTACACGGCAGCGCCGGGGACTGCGCCGACATTCGCAGCGGCGACGGGCTGGACGTTCAACGGCAGCACGCAATACCTGACGACGGGAGTTGTAATGTCATCGGCCGATTGGAGTTTAATTATTCGATTTAGTGAAAAATCCAGTACAAACCAGCGCGCATTGTTGGGCGCAGTAAAAACTGTTCCGTCTATTATTAGAGGAATACAAATTAGTATGGATGCCGCTGTTTCCAATACGATTTTTTACGCCAATGGTGGTACGGCGTATGTAGAGACCGCGCCACGATTGAGCAGCGGTGTGCTATGCGTGGCCGGAAAATCAGCATACAGAAACGGCACGTTTGACGCCACGATTGAAGCGGGCGCAAATGTTCCGCCGCTGGCACTATATATCGGTGCGGCAAACGTTAACACTCTAGCGGTGTTGCATTGCAACATGCAAGTGCAGGCCATCGCCATCTACAACACGACACTGAGCGCCGCACAGGTGGCGGCCATTTCCAGCGCCATGAGTGCGCTAACAGGCTAATCAGGAGG
>CALMSM010000246.1 GCA_937872425.1 uncultured Candidatus Saccharibacteria bacterium | reverse complement strand
AAATCATACTCCGCCTGCCCTTCCCGCCGCGCCGAGCGCACATAGACCCACTCGCTGCCCGGCGTCATCCGCGGTGAGACTGGGATAGTAATCGCCAACGTCGTCGTTACCGGCGCGATGGGTGTAAAGATGATTCCGTGTTGCACCGTCGTTTCGGCCAGGATACACGCATTCGCTGACGTACACCAGGATGACATGACTTCTACCGGCCCCGTCTTTCGCCGTTCAAGCGAATAATCGGCGCGTAGCACATCTCCGGGGCAATACTCCGCTCGCTCAGGCGGATAGACCGGTTGCCCGTAACTGGCAACCAGGTCGCTGGCCAACTGCGGCCCAACGGTTGCAACCGCAGCCAACAGCAGGAGCGCCGTTGTCAGAATGGCCATCGCCACGACGCGCTGGCTCTTGACCTTCGCTTGGTACGTCATTTGTCGTGCTCCCCTTCCGGTTGCATCAGGTTTGCCAGCAGACGCAGCAACAGGGCCAGTGCCACTGACAAGACAATGATGAACAGGCTAGGCAGGATATTGCCGAGGATTACGTCTCGGAACTCCTTGATAACGAGCGTGGTGTACAACGCGAACACAATCGCAACCGACGCCCACCGGCTTATCTGCGCCGCCCGGGTAGGGGACGCCCTGCGGCTAATTTGCGATAATTGCTTGCTCAGGTCAGACAGCCTGACTGCCTGATCGTCGATACGTCGTGTCAGTAGAAGTACCAATTCCAGGATGCCCGTCAGTGTGCTTTCTGTCGATTGCTCTTGACCGGCGTCCATTTCCTGCTGGATGCGCTTGATATTGCGGCCCGCCGTCTCGATTTCGTTGACCAATTCCAGCGGCGGTGACATGCCGTGCAACGCCGCCTGCGCCTGCAACGTTGCCAGGTTCCGCTGCCACGTCGCCAATTCTTCGTCTTTGCGCCGCTTGGTGATGAGGTCCATTGTTACGTTAAGGGTATCCTGAGCGCGTTGAGTATAACGGTGTCGAAGGGAATCAATCGCCTTGCCAGACGTACCCGCTGGCGACGCCAAGACCGGTCATAGCGAAAAATACCAGCGACACGCCATAGACCTGCCATGCGGTCAAACCCGGCAGCAGCAGGATAGCAACCGCTTCCACAATCAGGACGGTAGACACGCCCAGGGCGTAACGGCTCATGTTGCGCCACAAAAGCGGAAGTTGGTTCGTCGGCTCGTAGAACACGACGTGCAAAACGACGCCAAGCACAAACGACGCGATCGAGAGAGCGATAAAGGATGGCATGGGACGGCCTAGCCCCCGAACACCTGCCTTTCAAGGGCCGTCAAACGCGCAGCCACGTTTTCCAACGTGACCACGGCTGGCGGCTGCAATTCTCGGATCATGTCGTTCATCCGGGGAAGGATAGTGAAGCTATCTTCGCCCACGTCTGCCAACGGGTCTTCTTTGGGTTCCGTTGACCATTGCCCGTAGCCACTGGCGCCGAAGAGGGTAAGGCGGTCTCTCAGCCCGTCGAAAACCGGCGCATTGTAGAGCCAGATCTCCGGGCGTTTCCCGTTCCGTTGCGCCTGCTTCAGGCCCTTTTCGTAAGCTGACAAATCGTGCTTGGCGTTGAGAATCCAGCGCACGGGGTAGGG
>CALMSM010000245.1 GCA_937872425.1 uncultured Candidatus Saccharibacteria bacterium | reverse complement strand
CATCGGGGAATAGGGCGATTTCCATTCGGACGGGGGCTTTTAGCGGCGCAGGCGCCGGGACGACTTGCTCTTCTGACATGTGACTTCTCCTGTGTGGCTATTGAACCTCGGCCAGCGTCCAGGTCACGACTGATGTGTCTGAGGCGCTGGCCGAGTCTATGGTAAAGCTCGTTCCCGCGTTGATTGTGTAGGTCAAATCGCCAATTACTCCACCGGCTGTTTTTCTGGTGAGCTGAATGACAGTGTTTGCGCCCACGGTTGTGTTGGAAACGGTAACGGTTCCGCCCACAAGCGTTGCGTTGCCCGCCTGCTTTTTGGCCGCGGTGCCAGAGTAGTAAATCATCTTGGCGCCATCGTTGAGCCAAAGGTCGGCGTTGGTCTGCACCTTGTGCGTCCCGGACGTGTTCATGATGACTTCCATGTAGTAGGCGTCATCTAGTGAGTAAAAATCGACCTGATTGAAGTGAGCTTTTAGCCGCGACGTGCTCGGCGAGGAGTATTTAAGCCCGCTCCCCAAAGAGCCGTCCCCAAAAAGGATGTTTCGGTTGAGGTAGATATCTCTCGGTCCCTGTGGCCCAGGAAACGGAACCGCCTGCTTTGTGGTCTTTCCGATGTCGCCCACGCCGTGCGTTGCCCACCAGAGAGAGCCAATCGAGCCCGCGCCAGCCTCCAGAATATAGTCCGCATCGATTGCGGAAATCTGCGAGTAAACGCCGCTGCCCTTGGCCACATAAAGCGTCACGTCGTTATTGGGATTGAACTCCATGACCCGACTTGCGGTGACGCGAAGCCTATCGCTTGCGACCGTCATGCTGGCCAGACCATTCGCAAGGCCGCTATCAAAAGACAGCGTTCCGGTCCCCATGTCGCCGTTGAATGTCCCGCCGCCGCCCACTGGAGCCCAGGCAACGCCGTTCCAATAAACAAGCGACTCGGTGTCGAGGTTTAGTCGCAAGTCGCCCACCTGCGCTGTCGACGGCAGGTCGGCGGCATCCGCTACTGGCGGCTGCCAAACGGATGACGCCTGTGGGGGAATGGTGACGATTCCGGGCATATGGTCAGCCTCTCGGGTAGTAATAAACCATCATGGCGGTCTGCACGATGTCGTTATCCGACGTCGCTTCACCAGTGAGCTTTAGCGTTGAGTTTGAAGACAGCGTTTCAGCGGGCGAGCTTGAGTAGGCCCTCACCGTCCAAACGGTGTCGCTGCTTTGCGCCGTCACTGATGCAATCTGGGTTGTCGCTCCAGTTCTCACAATTCTGCCCGACACCGCCCAAGAGCCGCCGTTTTGAGCAATGGCGCCAGAGTCAAAAATCATCGTCGCGCCGAAGTACGCCTTTATGCGCTTCGTATTTCCGTTGGCAGCAAAGGTTCCCCACGCCTCAAAGGTGACGTGGTCGCCATTGGTCGCCATCGTTTTGCCGTCGATGGTTTTGGAGATGAGGTTGTCTTCTCCAGCCCCTACGTTTGCGACTGGCGTGATGTCGGTATAAATCGTTCCGCCAACAGACACCAGGTATGACGCCAGCGCATCGCCCGCAACGGTCTGCACGCGGTACTGCGTATTCATCGTCTCGTGGTAAAAGAGCGCCCGAGACGTATCGAACTCAAACGTGTTTTTGGTGTTGATGTAGCCGACGATTCTGCCGCCGGTGCCTGCCGAGAGGCGCAGATAGCCCGCCTGAGAAACCTCGTTTCCAACCCATGTCCCAGTAGACCCGAAGCGTAGCGTGTTGGCTACCGCATCCGTTGTGGTGCCCATCGACACGCCAACGGAGTTGATAACTCCACCAAACGTCGACTGCTCGGTACCGGCCTGGTTGATAAACCAATCGCCCGTCCACGACGAGCCGTCAGCCATGAAGGCGTTGTTTGTGCCGACTGTTTGCGGCGGAGCGATAAAGTTCACCGCGCGAGTGATCGTGCCGCCAGCGCCCTTTACCATCGTGCCGACTTGGTAGGCTTGCATGATTCCTAAAGACGATGACGCAGCCGAGGTGAGCGATGCGGAGTAGCCGGTGCCGTTTGTGGCAAGTAGCGGATAGGTCACGGACAGCTTTACGCCGTTCATGCTAGATGCGGCACTAGGGAGAAGGGTTCCGCCAACGGTTAGCACCGAGGTTGTGCCCGATGCGTCGCCAAGGCCCCACTGGCCGGTGGAGTTCCAGTCGCCAACAAGAACGCCGTTGGCTGAAAACCCCGTGCGGTTAGCCGAGATGCGATAAAGACCGCTCGTCCCGGAGTCCGCGGAAAAGCCGATGCTTGGTGCGCCGACCGCACCAGAGGAAAGCGTTACGACGCCGTTGAACTGCTTGGCGCCCGCCCAAATCTGCGTTCCGGTTGAGACCATTCCGGGGACCGTGGCGCTGGCTGGCCCGAAGGTGATGGTAGAGCCAGAGATTGAGCCGCCGTTAGTTTGTGCAGAGCCAGAGAATGCGCCGACCGTGGTAACGCCGCCGCCCCCGCCGCCACCTACCGATACCCACGCAGAGCCCGTCCAAAGATAGAGCGCCTCCTCTGAGAGCGCGGCCCTCACGTCATAAAGATTGTTTCCGCTGGCCGGGAGCGACGCTTCGGCCGCAACGCCAGATTGCCAGGTTCCGGCAGCAACGGCGGGAATCGGAATGTATTCGCTCATGAAGGGCTCCTATTTAAACGCACGAATGCGTCGTTTGACTTCGCTTTCGGTGATTCGTTCCCGCCGCGTTGGCGGCTCAAGACTTTGTTTTTTGTCTTCGACGGGGGCTTGGCCACCGCGCTTGGCTCGAATTTGTGCCAAATCATACTGCCGAATTTTTTTCACGATGTCAGGGCCGAGCGCTTCCACGAGGGGCTCGCCGTCCAAAGAGTCCGCCATGGATTTGACGATGGCGTTACGCTCTGCCTGAACCTGGGCAATAATCATTTCCTTTGGCGCTTGAATGCCCTTGGCTTCGTTGACGCGAATCCAATAGGCGAGGCGCGATGCCGTAAACTTTGTCTTTGGCATCCCCGACTCTTCGAGAAGGGCTGTCAGTTCCTTTTGGATATTGGCTTTGCCTTGCTCGTCGAGGGCCTTTTCCTCGGCCTCTTTGGCTTTCGCCTCTTGCTCTTCGCGGTACTTCTTAAGCTCTGCGTGCTCTTTGCGAAGGCGCGCCGTCTCGCGTTCTTCTTCGCTCATGGCCTCGGGGTCAATAAAGGATTCCTTGTACCATTCTTCAAACGCTTCGCGGACCTCACCGGGATTGAGTCCGAGCTCCGGGTCATTCAAAAACTTGATGGCGTCTTTGGGGGTTTTTAGGCGCGCAAGCTTTGCCTCTGCGGCCTTGGTCATCTTGGCCGCCTCTTCGAACTTGTCATAGGCTTTCGTTGAGAGAGAGGCGCGCTTTAACACTTCTTCTTTGGTGAGCTTTAGCGTCTTGCCGTCGACCGTAACGTCAAAGAGGTCTTGGGCCGTTGGTTCCTTTTGCGAGGGCGATGTCTTCGCGCTTTTTACGTCTAAGTCTACGGGCGCGGGCGTCGATACGGCGGCGGATGGCGTCGCGGTAGGGGTCGGTGCGGCTACTTCTGACATTGGGTTTCTCCTGTTGTGTGGTTACTGCGAAAGATTTCTCAGGCAAAGAATCGCCTCGATGGCGATCTTTTGATATCGCGTCCGTCCTTAGCTTCCTGACGTTTCCACATACGCAACGAACGGCCCAGCGGGTTCGGCCGCCTTCGCCGCCCAAATATTCGACCACTTCGGAGTCGCCGAACTTGTAGCCGAGCCAATTTTTCGCCAGGAGGTGAAGTTTCACGACGGCGACACCGACGTTCCGGGGGCAAGCTGAACTCGCTCATTAGTCCGAGGATTCTTCGGCGGCTGAGGGAGCCTGGCCTCTCGGGGCCCCGTGTCCTGATTCAGCGGTCCGCCCTCTTGTGGCTTTGCTCCGCCGCCTTCCGGCTGTGGCTGGCCCTCCATCGGCATTCCCGGCATCGGCGCCTGGGGGAGGACTTGCTGCCCCGTTGCGGCAAGTAGCTGCGGATTCGTTTGGCTCGCCTGAGTCCATAGGTTTACGTGCTCCTGAATGTGGGTCAGCACGCGCTGAATGAGGTCTGGGTCTTTTTTAGCGTTCGGCCGGCTAATGATGGAGTGATGGCCCATGATGTGGGCTTGGTGATTCTCGGTGATGATGGCGGCCACTTGCTCGCCGTCGACCAGGGCTTCGTTTTCCTCGATGATGGCCTCTTCGTTCGCGACGTCGTCTTCTAGCAGCACGTTGAGGTTTCCGGTTGTGTAGACCTCGATAAGCCGCTTCGGGCTT
>CALMSM010000244.1 GCA_937872425.1 uncultured Candidatus Saccharibacteria bacterium | reverse complement strand
TGGGCGCAGGGATGATTAGATGGTTTTTCAAACCACAACAGAAACATCCCATACATGCGGACCATGTATCACAAAAACAAAAACTTTCTCACAAAAACAAAATAGTTGACTGCTAGATAGGTGACCTTGCAAAAACAAAAACGCATGAAACAAACACAAACAAATCACCACATTCCAGTACTGTTAGACGAAGTACTCCAGTATCTGTCGCCAGCGAGCGGGGAAACCTATCTCGATCTGACGGCCGGGTACGGCGGACACGCTCGTCAGGTGCTGGAACGCACATTAAACCCATCGGGCCTCACACTGGTCGATCGTGACCAGAACTCAATTGACTTTTTGCGAAAGCAGGCAGCGTTGGGCGGCGTGGAGATTATCCATGATGATTTCCTGGCTGCTGCACACACACTGCAGGGTAGGCATAGTCAATACGATATGATTTTGGCTGACTTGGGTGTGTCGTCACCGCACCTTGACAGCCCAGAACGTGGATTTAGCATCCGCGACGATGGACCGCTTGATATGCGGATGGATCAGAACCAAGGCTTGTCTGCGCACGATATCGTAAACACATACGATGTTGATCAGCTGACGAGTTTGCTCCGTGAATATGGTGAAGAGCCAAAAGCACGCCATATCGCCAATATCATTGCAGAACACCGTCCGTTTGCGACAACTCACGAACTAGCCAGTGCCGTAGGGCGTGCTTGGCCAGGATACAGCAAAACGCACCCTGCAACCCGAACGTTTCAAGCGCTCAGGATTGCGGTTAACGATGAGCTGGGTCTGCTAAAGCGAGCGTTGCCAATCTGGCAAGAGTTACTAGCTCCGGGTGGGCGGATAGTGGTCATCAGCTTCCATAGTTTGGAAGACCGTATTGTGAAAGAATACTTTCGCGAGCAGGCTGGTGATCGCTACGACGCTCCCCTCAAGCTCCTCACAAAAAAAGTGGTGAGCGCAGGGACAGCTGAGCTAGTTTCTAATCCGCGAGCACGAAGTGCAAAACTTCGGGCCGCCGCAAAATAAAAATGTGACTAACCAAAACACGTTGGTCACAACAAAAGAAAGGAGCAGGCAATGCCTATACAGGTCAAAAACCTCTCCAGAGCATACAAAGTCAGAGTACGTGTAACGTAACCTGATTTGCTCAGTCGCCTCACGTTTGCGCAAGCAGGCGTGAGGCACCAAATACAAATATAAAAACAAAAGAGCCTCACATATGACCTATTCATCTTCGCTTGCTGCGAGCAGGCAACGATATGCGACCAATCAACAGAACATTGCCCGGATGCGTAGCGATGAACGAACACTTGGTCCTATCAGCAACACAGTCCTATTGATTGTGCTGGCATGCTTGGTTGGACTGCTCTATTTGACGCAGGTGACCAAAACGAATGCATTGAGTTACAAAATCAGTGACCTGCAGTCGCAACAGTCATCGCTCAAGACGGAACATGATGACCTAGAGGTAAGTTCTGCTCGTCTGCAGTCTGTAGAGCGTGTCAAAAATAGCAACGTCGCTGCCGCGTTGGTACAAACAACACCAAGCGCAACCATTCAAAACTAGCACTAAACCTGAGATACTACGGGGAATATGCACAAAGATACGACCACTCACGCCGCAAATCCGTTGGCCCGTGTACGATTTTGGTACATGGGACTTTTGATTATCTGTGGTATTTTTGTTATCCGACTGTTCTATCTGCAAGTTATCCGCCACGACTATTATCAACAAGCAGCACTACGTGGCCAGCTGAAGCAGTATGAAATTGTACCCGAGCGTGGTGTGATTGTCGCACATAATGGGGAGACCACGGTGCCAGTTGTGTTGAACGAAACACGCTATTTGCTCTATGCAGACCCGAAGTTTATCAAGGATGTACCGGGGGCGGCTGCCGCAATTCAAAAAATCATAGGAGGCAATCAGTCTGATTATGAAGACAAGATGAAGGACCAAGATAGTCGCTATGTGATTTTGGCCAAGAAACTTGACCGAGGCCAGAATGAACAACTACTTAAGCTTAAGCTAAAAGGTGTCGGTACGCAAGAGCAAAACTACCGGTCGTACCCACAGGGTCAATTGGCGTCGCAACTGCTTGGGTTTGTGAATGATGAAGGGCAAGGCCAGTATGGGTTAGAGCAGGCACTGAACGATCAGCTCAAGGGCACACCAGGTCAGCTTAAGGCGATTACTGATGCGCAGGGTATACCGCTTGCTGCAAATAAAGATAATGTGGTGGTTGACCCGATACCAGGTAAGAAGCTCTTGCTTACAGTAGACGTGGGTTTGCAGCAACAGGTTGAGGATGCACTCAAGCAACAGGTTGATGCAACCAAGGCAACATCAGGCAGCGCTGTGGTAATTGATGTGCGTACTGGAGGCGTGAAGGCGATGGGTACGTTCCCGACGTATAACCCAGCAGAGTTTTATAATGTTAGCGATCCAGCACTGTTTTCTAATCCTGTGACCAATGAGGCGTTTGAGGTTGGGTCTATCATGAAAACGTTGACGGCCGCTGCTGCGCTGGATACAGGCGTCGTAAATGCCAATACAACCTACTATGATCCTGCATCGTACAAGATTGATGATGCAACCGTTCGTAACATTGAAGAAGATGGTGGAGCGGGGACAAAATCCATTGCTGATATCTTGCAGTTGTCGCTTAATACTGGTGCAACGTGGCTTCTCATGCAAATGGGCGGGGGGAGTATTAACGAAAAGGCACGTACGACATGGCATGATTATCTGACGAATCATTATCAGTTTGGCAAAACGACAGGAATCGAGCAGAGTGACGAGAGTGCTGGGTTTGTGCCTGAGCCAAATGATGGCTATGGTCTGAACATCCGCTACGCAAACACGGCATTTGGCCAGGGTCAGACAGAAACAATATTGCAGATGGGTGCAGCAATGACTGCAGTAGTGAATGGCGGCACATACTATCAGCCACATCTAGTAGAGGGCTATGTTGGTCAGGATGATAAGGTCGAGATTAAGCAGCCGGTTGTGGTGAAGTCCGGCGTCGTGAACGATGGGGTGAGTCATCAGATTCAAGATTTTATGGAGTACACAATGCAGAAAAATAAAGGGACATATGGAATATCAAGCCTCAACCCAGCATATTCGTATGGTGGTAAAACCGGCACGGCACAGATTTCTAACCCAGCGGGCGGGTACTACGAGGACAGGTTTAACGGAACGTTTTTGGGTTATGTTGGTGGTGACGAGCCGGAGTATGTGATTGTGGTTTGGGTACGGGAGCCAAAGAATATTACGGGCTATGCTGGGGCAAAGGCTGCGGCACCGGTGTATTTCAAAATAGCAGATATATTAACGAATAATTTTGGCGTCAAACCGAAGGTTTAACGGTATAATAAGGGGATAGTATGGAACATGTCATAAACGTAAGCATACAGACAACAACCCTTGTACGAATGTTCGTGTTGGCGGGTGCTGGGTTTGTGCTGAGCATGCTAATCACACCGTTCTATACAACCGCAGCCTATAAGTTCCAGTGGTGGAAGCGACAGCGCTCTGATGCATGGTCGGGCGGCGAGGCAAAGGTGTATAACAAACTCCACGCAGCAAAACATGACCGCAATATCCCAACCATGGCAGGGATGATTTTTGTCGCTTCGGTGTTAATTGTGACATTGGCGCTCAATCTTAACCGCGGAGAGACGTGGCTTCCGCTTGCTGGTATGGTCGGGTCTGGCTTGATTGGACTTATAGACGATTGGATTAATATTCGTGCAGTGGGCAAGGGTATCGCGGGTATGCGTGCGAAGATAAAGTTTGCACTCCACGGTTTGGTCGCGCTGGCTGGTGGTTGGTGGTTCTATGCAAAGCTTGGGGTCGATACGGTGAATATTGGGTTTACGAATGTGCACGTCGGCATACTGATTGTCGCAGTGTTTTGGTTCGTGGTTATTGCCACTGCAAATGCAGTTAATATGACGGATGGGCTGGACGGGCTCGCGGGAGGGCTGCTGGCATCTTCGTTTGCGACATATTCGGTTATTGCAGTGCTGAGTGGCCAGTACTACTTGGCTGGGTTTTGTCTGACGATTGTTGGGACGCTACTGAGCTATACGTGGTTTAATATCTATCCGGCACGGTTTTTTATGGGAGATATGGGCAGTTTTGCGCTCGGTACAGCACTTGGTATTATTGCGCTACAGACGGATACGGTGTATCTGTTGCCGATTATTGGTATTGTCTATGTGGCGGAGACAGGTTCGGTGATAATTAACCGTTTATCAAAGAAACTCCGTGGCGGTAAGAAGGTGTTTTTGTCGTCGCCGATACATCATCACTTTGAAGCAATTGGATGGCCTGAGACGAAGGTGACTATGCGATTTTGGATTCTTGGGCAAGTTGCAGGTGTGGCTGGGTTGGTACTGTTCCTTCTGGAGAGGACATAAATGCAGCCTCGGCGGCGCAGCGTTCAACAAGAACGGGGTGGCCAGCGACGCCATCGACCCGACTACGGGCTGCTTGTTATATCGCTGCTATTGCTGGTTGCTGGGCTGGTTGTTGTCTACTCTATTGGTCCTGGGCTCGCCGCACAGAAGCATGTATCCGATAATTATTTTGTAGGAAAGCAGATTATTGCCATCCTGATAGGGATGATTGCATTCACGGCGATGGCATTTGTGCCACACGGTGTGTGGCAGCGATTGCAGCGACCAATAATTGGAGTTGCAGCACTGGCTACATTGGTAGCGTTGGTGATGCCAATCAGCCCTGAGTACCCAGCGCATCGCTGGATACGTCTAGGGGGGTTATCGCTCCAATCAGTGGAGCTTATCAAGATAGCTATACTCATAAGCGTAGCTGCGTTCTTGGCCACACAAGCTCGACGGGGTCAGCTTGGTAGTGATGATAAAACAATTAAACCTCTCTTGATAGTGCTCGCTGTGCTGGGGTTCGTAGTAGCAATACTGCAACGCGACTTGGGGTCTACTGCGGTGCTTGTAGCGATGATTGCGGCAATGGCGTATGTTGCGGGGCTGCCACTTAAGCGCGTGTTGCTGGCTGGGGTGTTAGTGGTCGGGACGCTTGCACTTCTCGTACTACCGTTTTCGTACCGACGTGACCGCGTGCTGAACTTCTTGAATCCTGAGGAAAACTGTCAGACGAGTGGTTATCAGGCGTGTCAGGCACTGATTGCTATTGGTTCTGGCGGTTTGACTGGCAAGGGTCTAGGCCACGGCGCACAGGCGTTTGGGTACTTGCCGGAAGCGGCCAATGACTCTATTTTTGCGATTATGGCAGAGAAGTTTGGGTTTTTGGGTATGACGGTTGTGATTAGCCTGTTTGTGGCGCTGTTTGTGCGATTGATTCGTATTCTAGAGCGTGCACCTGACATGACATCACGGCTTATGGTAACTGGTGTACTGGCATGGCTCAGCACACAGACACTCATCAATATTGGTGCCATGATTGGGCTATTGCCGCTCAAAGGAATTACACTGCCGTTTATTAGCTACGGAGGTACAAGTATTATATTTGTGCTTGCAGCTGTCGGCCTGGTATTTCAGGTTTCTCGATATACGACTTTTGGAGTAAATCTTGATGCAGCGATGCAGGAAGGGAGTCAGCGTGAAGATACTACTGACTGGCGGCGGAACCGGCGGCCACATTACGCCAATACTCGCCGTAGCTGAGCGCATTAAGGAAATTCAGCCCGACTGTACGACGGTGTACGTCGGTGAGCGCGGTGGTAGTTTTAGACAACTGACTGACGACAACGTCTTGCTTGACGAAACACACCAGGTGTTCGCGGGGAAATATCGTAGATACTATGGGCTGACACTATGGCAGAAACTCCTTGATATTAAGACATTGCTTTTGAACATTCGTGATTTTGGCTATTTTGTTGTAGGTACGATACAGGCATGGTTCTTGTTGGGTTCAGTGCGGCCTGATATTGTGTTCCTGAAGGGTGGGTTTGTGGGCGTACCTGTTGGGCTTGCTGCGGCTGTTCGGCGGATTCCTATGGTTACACATGACTCCGATGCGTTACCAGGCCTTGCAAACAGGATGGTAAGCAAATGGGTCACGACCCATGCTGTAGCATTGCCTGAAAAAGAGTACGCATACCCTGTGACAAAAATACGACAGGTTGGCGTGCTTGTAGAGAAGGCGTATCAGGCGGTAAGCCCATCACTTCAAGAGGCATTTAAGCAACAGATTGGCATCGACAAAACTGCAACTGTGTTACTGATAACTGGCGGTAGTTCTGGTGCGGTAACAGTGAACAAAGCGATAGTTGCCTGCGCAGAACAACTACTGGCCCGTTACCCTGAGCTTGTTATTGTGCATCAGGTAGGGAAGGGGAAAGCAGGGGTATACGGTAGCTTTACCCACGATAGGCTCCAGGTGTTGGAGTTTTTGCGGCCAATGCATGTCTATATGGGCTCAGCCGATCTTGTGGTAACGAGGGGGAGTGCAAATACAATTGCAGAGCTAGGTGTGCAGGGCAAGGCAGCTGTTGTTATTCCTAGCCCGTATCTTGCCGGGGGGCACCAGCTCAAGAATGCTGAAATGCTGAAGCGACAGGGCAGTGCAGTTGTGGTGCAAGAGAGCGAACTGGAAGATTCAGAAAAGGGTCTGTTATTTGTTCTTGAGGACCTTTTGGGCTCGCCTCATGCTCGTAAAACCTTGGCCGAAAAGCTCCAGAAACACACACGTACAGATGCGGCAGAACGACTGGGTGATATGTTGGTGGAATTAGCCAAACACCCACCAGTAGGGGTGCAAACATGAGACTGCGGAGGCACAAAGAAGCAACGGCGAATTCAGCACGGAGAAGGCCTACCCAGGCCAACGCAGGAGCCCCGGTGTTTTCTTATTACAACAATGGTCAACGTCGGCAACAGTCGTCGGAAGCGCAGTCGACAAGACCACATACGAGTTCGGATAACAGGGGCAATACAACTAAGAGCCGTGGGAGGGGTATTCGGCTTGAGCTTCGTCATATCCCAACCTATATTGCTCTCGCTATGCTTGGTGCGGCCTTTCTGTATGTGCTCACCCTATCGTCGAGCCCACGAATCGTACTAGAGCAACACCCTGGCGTGGTGCAACGAGATGCAAGTATTTATACTCGAGAGGTCACGGATATATGGCAGAAATCAGTGCTCAACCGGATGAAGCTCACCGCTCAAACCGGTGGTACGCGGCAAGACATACTGAATGAGTATCACGAATTAGCCGATGTGCGGGTGCAACTCCCTCTGGTTGGTCGACGCCCAACTATCGTGTTGGTGCCAGCAGCCCCAGCGCTCCAGCTGCGAGCACAGAATGGGATTTTCTACCTAGACGCAAACGGCAAGGCGTTGGCTGATACGTCGTATGTTACGAGTAGTAGTGAGGTGCCTACGTTATCTGATGACAGTGTGCTTTCGGTTGAGCCGGGTAAACAAGTGCTGGCTCAGTCACAGTCTTCATATATACTGCAGCTTTTTGCTCAACTCAAAGCGGCTAATGTGCCCATACAGTCGCTCACCCTGTCTGCGAGCGCTGTTAATCAGGTTGATTTGCGTACGAGTGATCACGCATACTATGTAAAGTTTCAGATAGGGGAGAGCAGTGAGGTGCGACAGGCTGTCGGTTCATATTTGGCCACTCGCAAGAAGTTAGAGGGAAGTGCAGTAACCCCTGCTGAGTATATGGATGCGCGAGTGAGCGAGAAAGTGTTTTACAAGTAGTCTCCAACCTGAGCGGTTTGAGAACGCCGGCAGTAATTCAACCCCCCGTTGCTCCACTGCTCTAGTTCGTATTTTGTTCATATAAAGCAGTTATGTACATTGCTCAAAAAAACATATAAAACTATGTGAATAGGCAAAAGTCAAAAAAACTATACAGAGCAACCAAAACAGGGGAATAGCAAATAATGAAACGGAAAGCGTGAAAAAGCAAATGTTTTCACGACATTGCTGTGGAAAAGTCAAATACTTCATGTGCGTAGCGTTGCGATTTGTACAAAGACACTAGGGCTTATATCACAGCTATGAACATATCGGGGCTGTAGCAAACAGCGGTGTGCACACGCACATAGACATGAACCGAATTGTGCCCGTATGGGGTGAATTATGCAAAATAGTCCCCTGCAGGGGCATACCTGTAATCAACTTGTAACTCTATATAAGAGTCGCAAAATATACATTGTGCGACGTCTAGTCTGTATGCCGAAACCACAATGCTCCACCACCCGTTCATCAGAAATTTTTATTGCTGCTGTGTATTTTGTTCGAAGATTTTATAATTCCTTGCCCTCCTGGTATATAAATCAAAAAAATGTAGCAAATGGCTTGTAGCTACCCTCCAACCATGCATACATAAATGTTCGCAAAATGTTCTTATGATTGTATGTTTACCCAATATGCCAGACGAAGACTAGTTGGGTTGTCGCATTGCTTCGTGTAATCTGAAGTCTGACTCAGTCACTTGGCCATCTTGGCATATAATGCTGTTCTCTATAACCTGCGTAGAACCAGCTGCACCATACTCGCCGTAGCTATCGTGGGATGTTACCTGTAGGTTTGGGCCTTCGGCTGGACAAGAGTAATGGTTGCTCATTTTTTCACCATAACTGTCCTTGCCAGGTTCTACAGTTGATACGGCAGTACCGTCAGGGTAAAACTTCATAGTTGTCTTAAATTGGCCGTCGGCTGCGGGTGCTTTATTTGGTTTTACGGCAATGGTTGTCCCGGTTGGTTCTGATTTACCGTCAGACCCTGTGTCGCCAAATATACCGCAGCTAGAAAGCAGGAGTGCACCACTCGCAACAAGTACGGCGAGTGCTTGGCGTGTTCTGTTTTGTTGTGTACGCGGGAATTCTGGGCTGAACATCGATTAGGCCTTTTCGTCAGCGAGGTCGTAGGTTGCTTTGGCGGTGCGCTTGAACTGTGGTTTGCTCTGGAGGTTCAGCAAGATGGTGGTCTCTTTGACGTAGCGGCTCTTAAGTACCTCTTTGACGATTTCGTCGCGGTGCATTGGCTTGCCTGATTTTTTCAGTACATCAACAATGATGTCGCTAACGGTTCCCTTTTGGTAGCCCCATTCTTTGAGGGCGTAGAGGCCGCGGCCGATGAGGACGAAGCGTTTGTCTTTGATAAGTTCGTTATGGATTGCTTGGGTGGTGACGTCTTTGCGCTTGAACGAGCTGTCTTTGATGGCATCTGAGATTTCGTTGAAGTGCATGTGGCTTCCCCGCTCCTGCAGAATAACGTAGATTTTGTCGCGAATATTCTTGGGGTTAACGGTTGGCCATTTGATAAGACCCCATTTGCCATTTAGTGTTGCAAGGTGTTTGCTGGTGCCAGCAAGTGCTTTGGTATGTTTGTGGTCGTCATGCCCTGCTTCTTTGGCGACGGCTTCGATTGTGGTTGGTTCACCAATCTTCTTGACTGATTCGATAATGCCTTCGACAAGTTTTTTGACTGACTTCTCGTCGTGGAGGTCACGGATACCAACGCTGAGGTGATAATGGTCGTTGTCGTCAATAACAACAAGTTTTGGGCAGAGTTGTGCCAAAAACGAGACGCGTGCTTGGTCAAGTCGATCGTTCTTCTCTGATAGTTTGGCACTGAGGTCGCTAATGCGAGCAACATTGCCCATGTCTTTGAGGAGTTCAATAAAGGTGTCTTCTACGGATGTGAGGTGCGGTAGCTTGCCATCAGTTGCCTGTGTTTTAAGCGCCGTGATAACAGCTTTTTCGAGCTGACGAACGCGTTCGCGAGTGATACCGAGGAGTTCCCCGATTTGTTCTAGCGTTTCTTTGCGATCAAATAGGCCGAATCGGCGTGATATAATCTCTCGCTCGCGCTCCTTTGGGATGGCGGCAAGAATATCGTTGACTACTTTCTCAATCTGTACTTTTGGTGTATCTGCCATTGTATTCTCCGTCCCCGCCCTATCAGTTTGCTAATGTAACTACTCTATAGTTTATAACATAGTGACAAAAAGTCAACTATATTCTTTTACTAGCTATATTATAGCACGAAGTGGTATTAATTTACACAATCATGTATGCCAATATCATAAGGAAATAACCTTGGCCAAGAAGTAAAAATTGTGGATAAGTATATGCCTATTGACGAAATTACAATTACTTCTTGGAGCGGGGCTTGAAGCTGCGCTTTTTGGCGGTCGGTGCTTCGGCAATTAGTTTTTTTGCTTCAGCGTGAGTGATGTCTTTGGGCTCTGTCCCCTTGGGGATTTTGGCATTCTTTTTGCCGTCTGTTATGTACGGGCCGTAGCGACCATTTAGCACCTTGATACCGTCACCAAAGTCAGAGATGTTCTTCTCTGCTTCGACCTTGAGTTTTTCTGCGTATAACGTTTTGGCCTCATCGAGGGTGATGGTCATAGGATCATGGGGTTTGATACTCACAAATAACTTGTCAACTACGATGTATGGACCAAAACGACCGATGTTGGCTTTGATATCCTTGCCATCATCTGTCTGACCAACGAGTCGGGGAAGTTTGAAGGCTTCAAGCGCTTCCTCGAGCGTAATTGTTTCAATTTTGGTGCCCTTTGGCATGGGCGCAAACTGTGGCTTGTTCTCTTTGTCTTCGGTGGCGCCTAGCTGAAGCATGGGGCCGAAACGTCCGAATCGCGCAATGATTGGCCTCTGTGACTTTGGCTCTGTGCCGACTTCACGGCTGTTGCCTACCTTGCTTCGGTCAATATCGCCTGATTTTTCTATTAGCGAGTGGAATGGTTTATAGAAGTCCTCGAGCATGGTGTTACGGGCGAGCTTGTTGTCGGCTATTTCGTCGAAGTGTTCCTCGACACTGGCGGTAAACCCGTAATCCACAACTTGTTCGAAGTGGTCACTCAGGAATTTGCTGATAAGCTCGCCCGCCGGTGTTGGGACGAGCTTGCCCCTGTCTGAACCGGTTTTTTCCTGGGCGACTTCGCGTTGGACACTTGGACTGGTTGTGGGAGCAACTGATAATACGACGATGTCACGTGGTGTGCCTTCGGATTCGCCTTTGACAGCGTAACCACGCACCTGCACGGTGTTGATGATGGTTGCGTAGGTGCTCGGGCGGCCGATGCCGAGCTCTTCGAGTTTTTTGACCAGGCTACCTTCTGTGTAGCGTGCAGGAGGGCGCGCGAATGTCTGGCGTGCCTCTATGAGCTCTGCTGAGAGCGTGTCCTTGGCGGAGAGAGGCGGCAGTATAGAATCGTCGGATTTGCGGCCACCGTAAACGCGTAAAAATCCGTCAAATATGATGACTTCACCCTTTGCCTCAAATATTTCAGCGGCAGTGGAGATGGCAATAGTTACAGTTGTTTTTTCGAGCTTGGCAGGCGTCATTTGGCTGGCAAGTGTGCGTCGACGGATGAGATCATAGAGTTTTTGGTCGTATTCGTTTGTGCTTCCCTTCTCGCGGGATGGGTCAGTTGGTCGAATGGCTTCGTGGGCTTCTTGTGCGCTTGCATTCTTGTTTTTGAATGCCCGGACCGTAGTGTATTCGTTGCCATACTGCGTTTTTATATAGTCAGTGGCTGCGGCTATAAACTGGCCGCTCAAGGTGACGGAGTCAGTACGCATGTAGGTGATTTTACCCTCTTGGTAGAGTTTCTGGGCACTGGCCATGGTGGCTTTGCTCCCGAATCCAAGCTTGGAGTTGGCTTCTTGCTGCAAGGTACTGGTCGTGAATGGGGCGCCGGGGTTACGAGTGCTGGGGCTGGTAGTGGTGTCGGTTACGGTATAGGTGGCGCCACTGAGAGACTCCAAGAACTTCTGAGCGGTTTCTTCCGTGTCGAATCGCTGCTTGAGCTCAGCTTTGACATCTTGGCCATCATGGACGAACTGAGCAGTGACTTTGAACTGTGACGAACCCTCGAACGCAGTGATTTCTTGCTCTCGCTCTACTAATAGGCGCACAGCGGGACTTTGTACGCGGCCGGCTGATTTACCGCCGGGAACCTTTTGCCAGACTACGGGGCTGAGTTCGAACCCAACGATACGGTCAAGAATCTGGCGGGCTTGTTGTGCCTGTACGAGGTCCATGTCGACGGTGCGTGGGTTTTTGACTGCGGCTTCGATGGCGGGCTTGGTGATTTCGTGGAACACGATACGGTTGGTTTTGATTGGGTCGAGGCCCAGTACTTCACAGAGGTGCCAGGCTATGGCTTCTCCTTCGCGGTCTTCATCAGTTGCTAGCCAAACGGTGTCGGCAGCTTTGGTCGCTTTTTTGAGCTCCGTGATGACTTTCTTTTTTTCGGGGTCGACTTCGTAAATAGTCTTGAAGCCGTTAGCTACATCGATGGGTGGTGTACCGTCTTTGGTCTTTTTGGTGATAGAGCGAATATGGCCGATGCTGCTGAGCACGGTAAAGTCCTTACCGAGGTACTTCTCGATAGTCTTGGCTTTGGCTGGGGACTCAACGATGACGAGATTTTTAACCATGTGCTCCTTAGTGTACCTATTTATAAGACAACAGCAAGTCAGACTACACGCTAAATAAGCTTTTGGCAAATCAGGGTAAGCCCAGGCTGTTTACAAGTCGCCAAGTTTGTAGCCGGCGAATATGCCGGCGATTGAGCCGATGCCACTGAGCAGAATGCTCCACAGCCCAATCATGCTGCCGTGGTCGAACATGCTCCCAAGTAATCCGCCCACGCCACCGCCAATGAATATGCCGAGCCATATGTATGTTTTGGTTTCCATATGTGCAAGTATAGCGCAGTATGGTTGAACACGCTTCTGCTTAGCGTATACTGAGAACTATACATAATAAGTAAAGGTAGTTGTTCTTATGGACGAAAATAAAACACCCGAAGATGCGACCCAAGATGAATCTACTCTCCCTGTTGAGGAAGCTGTGCCAGTTGAGCCTGATCCGACAGATTTAGGCCCCGTTGATGCGCCTCTAGAACAATCCGCGAATGTCACAGGTACTGTTACGGTCAAGACTAAGAAGCCGCGTAATAAGAAGAAAATGTTGCTTGTAGTTCTGGCCGTACTGTTAGTTGCCGTGGGCGTTGGCGCTTATTATTGGTTTATGGTGCGTGATGATAAGAAGACGTGCTGTGAAGCACCGGTTGTTGAGAAGAAGCAAGAACCAACCCCTGCTGAGGTAGACGAAGCATTGAAAAAATTTATCACACCAACCACGGGTGAAACGTGGCTCGCGACGCCCAAGAAGATTGCAAGCCAAAAATATTTTAGCTATGACGAAGGTGACGAGGTCACGTATTACCAGGTTGGGAGCCGCGACGGCAAGACAATTAATATGTCAGTTGTTTGCCAGCTTGGTTGTGAGGTCAAGCTGTACGAAGTAACAAACGCAGGTACTGTCAGCTATATTGCGCGACCTGACAGCCAGGCGGTCTACAATCAGGACACAGAAACGACGGACAAATCAAACCTCAAGTCGACGATATCCTTTGACACATCTACGCACTACGACTCGTTGAGCATGCCGGCTTCTTTGGCCATCGAGCATGACTACAAAGTCACAAAACCGACCTATCCAAGTCTTGGTGAGCCAATCGCGGATACGGGTGCAACAAATAAACCAGTCTTTAGCGATGTCAAGACGTATGGCGCAAGTAAGCTGATAAGAAGTGAGACAAGCTATGTTGACACAAAACTAACCTCTATTGGGTATGGTCTGCAAACGCCGCTTGGTACACGCGTGTGGCTTGGGTTTGAGCCGGTGCCCACACAGCTCAAGGGCTACCAATGGACGAGCGGCAACTCACCCGACTCTGATAAGCTCAAGGCCATTGCGCGTGGTTGTGGTGGTCTGGGCAGTTCGATTACCCGCAGCGATGTGCTCAAAGACGGCGATATGCAAGAGATTGGCAAAAGCTCTGATGGGCAGACAGTCTATCAACTCAAAGACCCCAACAATGCCCTGCTTACCAAAGCGTATCAAGAGTTTGTAGAGTATGCGGGTACTGATTCGAGTGTACCCTATGCCGGTATAAGTAAGACGGAGTTCATCAAGGAGCACGGGGTCGTTATTGCCAAGGATAAGTTTGGCCAAATGTTGATTTATACCCGGGAGCAGCTATCGCCTGGATATGGCTGCGCTAAGCCAGTGGTATACCTTTACCCAACCACGACCCAGTCTGTGAATGTTCGGGTTGGCGCTGATGTCAAGGTGTCTGAACCGCTCTACCCTGCAGCAACTGGCTGGCAGAACGTGATTGCACAGCCTAATGGCCAGCTATCGTACCTTGGCCACACCTATGGTTCGTTATTCTGGGAAGGCCCTGGCTATGGTGCATATCCTGCGGTGACGTCTGGTACGGTAGTGCGACGCGCAGATGCGATTGCGACGATTCAAGCCCAATTAGCCCAGCAAGGGCTTAACGCTACAGAGACTGCAGACTTTGTTGCCTATTGGCAAGATAAGCTCCCAAACAAGCCATATGTACGCCTGACGTGGTTTAATACTGCCCAGCTCAACCAGTTGGCGCCACTCGCTATTACGCCGAAGCCGGACACGCTTATCCGCGTATTTTTGGACTTTTCTGGTTTGGATGGGCCAATTGATCTTCCCGCTCAACAGTTGAGAAGCGTACCTCGCAACGGTTTTACCGTTGTTGAATGGGGCGGTTTGTCGCCCTATAAGCTGTATTAACACAGCCCCCAGTGAGCCGCACCGAGAGGTCGGACCTTGCCTGATATCTCGAGCATGGTCATGGTTTGGTTGAATACATCGAGGTTGAGCTGACTTTCTATTTGGAGTTGATTGATGTCGGTGACCCCGGCTCTGACTAGTTTTAGAATGCAATCTTCCTGCGCATTGGCTCCAATGACATCGATGGCCAAGCTGTCAGATTCTATGCCTAGTGCGTAGAGAATGTCGTTGACCTCTGTTATTGGCGTTGCACCTGTTTTGATGAGGTTGTTGGTGCCTGCACTGGTGCTGGTGATAATGTTGCCCGGTACAGCTAGCACAGACCTGCCCTGCTCGAGCGCAAAGTTAGCGGTGTGGAGTGAGCCACTGCGTTCGGATGCTTCAGTGATAAGCAGCGCATCACTCAGACCGGAAACAATGCGGTTACGCGCTACGAAGTTAGGCTTGAACGCTTGTGTCCCCTCTGGATATTCACTGACGAGTGCTCCTCCCTGCTGGAGAATTTTGATGGCAAGTGGACGATTGCTCCGGGGGCTGATGTTGTCGAGCCCACAGGGCAACACGGCCACGGTGTAGCCACCTGCATCCAAACAGGTTTGGTGTGCAAGCGCGTCAATCCCGAGTGCTAGGCCACTGACAATGGCGATGCCCCTCTGTGCAAGGTCATGGCTGAGTTGATAGGTTACCTGTCTGCCATACGGTGTCACAGCACGGCTACCTACTACAGAAACTACCTTAGTGGTGGCAAGTTTGGCCGTGTCACCCAATACATAGAGCACCTTCGGTGGGCTGGGGATTGACCGAAGTTTGTCTGGGTAATCGGGATGATTTATTGAAACTTTTTTGACTTTCATACGAATAAGTATAAAAAGGTATTGACAAAAGAAATATTTCTGCTAAAATAGCAAACTGTAATCCGACTCCCGTAGTTGGATTTATGCACCTTATATATATTCTAACAGTTCTTGTGGTTAAACACAGGGACAATTACGTTAGATTGTTTTAGAGCGTGCCATCATAAGTTGTTACCCTCCACTTATTCTCGGCGCCGTAGGTCATAAAGTCCTCGATATGCGTTCTAAAACAAACTAACCCCTTTAACTAAGTCCTGCGCAGTACGCACTTGTGCGTGCAGAAGCAGGTCCCGATCAATGCATATACGTCAGTATTCATCCACTTCGGTGGAAGAGGCGCGAGTCTTTAAGGAGTTTTGGACATCGACGCTTTGCACGGGTGGGTTGAAGGGTAATTTCTGTGGCTGACTGCGCGGTGCGCGTGCAGCCACCGTGGGCAGGTGTATCTTTTGCGAGAATACACGTGCCCAGAAATAGGTCTCCAGCGGTGCCCACCCCCTCTGGAGGCCTTTTTCTTACAAAGGAATTACAATGGCAGCATTTGAACCGGTACCAGTAGCACAACTTATCAAACCCGCTGATCAAGCGTTCCGACGAGGTATGGCCGTGGTTAACCTTGAAAATTATAATGACGAAGCTGATAAATACCTCCAAGAAGCTGAAAATTTTGCTCATGAACTTGACGCTCGAATGCCTGCTCGGCTGGGCGGTTCTCCTCGTCGTGTTATGCCACGAGAACCTGAGGATGTAGCTCGGATTGAATCATTTGGTCGACGATTTGCTGGCTGGCTCGAACCCTTGACTGGGATGCACGTGGGGGAAATGTTGAGGGGTAGATTTGTGTTTTATGACATGCCTGGGGATGAGACGCCCGAGCACAGCGATACGCAAATAGATGCCGAGCATATGATGACCCTAGGGGTTGATGTTACTGGTCGCGGTCTTCTGCGTACCTGGGCATATGTTCATGATGGGCCTTTAGGGCATTCTGTGAGAACACCGATTCTACTTGAGCCGGGTGCAGCTATCGTGCAGCGGACGACATCACCAATTGAGCATGCCGCACAGAGTCTTGACCATGACCGTATCGTTGGTATTTGGGACTTTGCTCTGGCCGAAGCCTAGATGATAAAACTGCGCGTTTCGGTTGGAAGCTTTGCGCTGTATATGTACTCAGTGAGTAGTGCAGTTGTCTCCTGTAGGAGGTTGGGTATTTGTTTTTGCTCGGCTTTATTAAACGAACCAAGCACAAAATCTGCACTATCTATTTGTTCGGGAACTTTGGGCCCGATGCCAATACGTACCCGGCCGTAACCTTCGCCTATTTGCTGAGTAACCGACTTAATCCCATTGTGCCCCGCACTGCCGCCACCTATTCTGGTGCGTATATTGCCGAAGCCTATGTCAAGCTCGTCATGAAGGGCCACAATGTTTTCGGGTGCAATTTTGTAGAAATTAGCAACGGCTTGTACTGCGTTCCCACTCAAGTTCATGAGCGTGGTCGGCTTGCAGAGGATGACGCGAGTATCACCAGCATTTGCTGTGGAGATGTATGATTTGAGGTCCTTTTTATTGGACCAGCTACTTGCGTCAATTGCTGTTGCTAGCGCATCGACGGATGCGAACCCAACATTGTGGCGAGTGCCGTCGTATTCACCACCGATGTTGCCAAGCCCAACTACGAGCAATGTCTTGTGCATACCAAGCGTATAGGCGGGTCGGCTATTACCGATATCCGGTCGTTTCTGAAACAATCCCATGCCCACTAGTATGGGGCATGGGACATGTTTTGTGCAAGAAGCCGCCGCATGTGTTAGTTGGCAGGGATTGGGCAAAGATGGTTGCTGTCAGTTTGGTCCGCGAGCACTCTCTGGAATACATTTCTGTCTCCAAATTCGACATAGCCCCCCGCCTGCTGATGGCTCCATGTGTCGCCGCCTACTTCCACCCAACCGTATTCGGAGTCACGTTCGGGCGTTCGCTCGTCTACATATTCTTGTACATCTGCTGGGAGCTCTACACATCCGTTTACGAAAATGTAGTAATGGTAATCGCATGTAGTGAATTTGCCGTTACTGCGGCACTCCCAACTAGGCTCAGATACTGCATCTACTCGACCAGCAATGGGATGGGGGTATTCATCCCCCATCACCCATTTGCCGCCTGCAATGGCTAGAGCGCCTAGCATAAACAGGCCAGCTGTTTTGGCAATCATGCTCTTCTCGTGGTTGCGCATACATTCTCCTTTTGTTAACCTGCTATTTTGAAATCTGCTGGCGTAAGTTTTCCGTCTGCACACGCAGGGTGTGCGACAGATCTGTCTATAGCGTTGCCCGATTTGTAGTTGTAGGAAGTCTGGTCGACTAAATCGAGGCCATCACAGTAACTAAAGACGTCGGAGTAGTCCTCGTTATCGTTTTTGTAGTCAGTTAGCCGCGAACCATCGTCAAAATAGGTTTGAGTAACCCCTGGTCCCTGAATGGACTCAGTTTCTACTGCGTTATGTGAGGTATCTTCGCTAGCTCCACATGACGCGAGCCCGG
The DNA here is from genome assembly GCA_937872425.1 of uncultured Candidatus Saccharibacteria bacterium. Lineage (GTDB taxonomy): Bacteria > Patescibacteriota > Saccharimonadia > Saccharimonadales > CALMSM01 > CALMSM01. The sequence goes on along the minus strand of CALMSM010000244.1, from coordinate 6,838 downwards.
TTACGGCGACGCCAAGTGCTAGCGCGAATGCTGCACTGCGAATGATACGGCGTGAAGTTAGTTGTTCAAATTTCACGAGATTCTTCTCCTATAGTTGTTAGTAGGGTTAGTTTTCATTGGCTTGGCCATGATAGCCATTCCAACAGAGGTGTTTTGGCTAGTTTTTGAGTGCGTTTATTTCGTCTGCACTAAGGTGTGTGTTGTCTGGGTAGTCGTTGTAGTATCGCTCGGATACTTCTACGGCAAGTGTTTGACATTCTTCTTCACCGTCCTCCGCTGGGACCCCACACTGTCTGACGTGTACGAGAAAGTGTTCCGGGTCAATGATGAGCGGTTTAACTGCGACAACGTCAGGGTCGTCGTATTCATGCTGGACGATTACGCCAGGTCGGTTATACGCCAGGCTTGGTTCGCTTGCGCAGCCAACGAGGGCTATACCCGCCAGCCCTATCCCTGCAGCCATGGCTTTAAGCTGTAGTCGTTCCATAATGTATCTCCTTTGTTCAATTTATTAGCGGGGCTGTTCTGTAACAGTTTCAAATACTGGGCGATCTTCCCACATTGGGGTTTTGCCACAGCTGGTTTTTGACTCACGTATTTGCCCGTCTATTTCGACCCACTCTCCTACTTGGATCTCCTCAAGCTGTTCGGCTGTGCCGGATGTATCCTGGGCATCTCCGACGGTTGTGATGTTGCACCATTCGTCTTTGTAGTTGTCATGCACTTGCGTTGGGTCGTCTGGGTGGAACCAGTCAACGGCGTTGCCGTTGGCATCTATTACCTCAACGGGAAGAATCGTAACGCTTCTTTCTCCGACTTCTTGAACTGGCCCACGGATAGTGAAGTCGTTCCCTTCGCCTGCGTAGTTTGGGTCGACACATCCGGCAGTGAGGAACAGTAGGAATCCTGCTGCGCCTGCTGCGAATATGCGTCGTGAAGTTAGTTGTTCAAATTTCATAGTTTCCTTTACTGAATGTAGGATTAGTTGTTCGTGTCAGTGTCGCGGCAATATGGGACGCTGATGAGCGCGCCTGGTGTTTTGCCTTTGTTTTGGGTTTGGGATGCAAATGCTGTGCAGTGTTCACCTTCGGTTGTTTCCCATGACATGTAGTTAGGGTTGTCGTCTGCATGGGTCACCTCTATATCGGTTGCACCTGGGTAGGCAGCGAGGATCTCTTTGGTTGCTCCTGCGTCTGCGCTTGCGCCATGTGTGACGCTCCCTGATGGGTTGAGGTCGTTCCATGAGCAGCCCTCTAGTGCGAGTGCCGACAGGACGCCAATTGCTGCAACTGATAGTACTCGTCTGATGTTTAATCGTTCCATTGTGATGTTCTCCGTTTGAAATTAATGCGTGTTGAACTAGTGAGTGGCGTTAATTGCCACCCACTTTTGTTGTGGTTGTACATGCGATATCGCCGGTAACTCGTGCGGCGCCGTCGGTTACTTCATACTCACCTTGGCATATTTGTGATTGGCCGTCTCCTGACATGACATGAAACTCGAATGTGTCGGTCTCGTCATTAAGGACAAGCCTACCAAGGCCGCCATACGTTGGTTCTAGCAGTTGATAGACCTCTGCATTATGCAGTTGTATCTGTGCAATTCTCGGCTCAGTGTTCGCTCGTGCGTCGGCCATTACCCCACCAAGTAATCCACCTAAACCGCCGGCCAGACCAATACTAATCAGGCCAAAGCCTTTATTTTCTGACATATTAAAAGCGCCTCCTTTTGCGCTAAAGGGTTTTCGTTAAACATTCGCCTTAGTATGCGATTGCTTATCCCGCGCGGAGGCGCCTATCCTAGGGCCGTTTGTCTTGGGCAATGCTGTTTCGGTGACCGGTCGGGACACTGTATGCCCGGTTCCGGTCAGGGTCTTTCTTGTACCCCGTATTTGCAACTATAGGACGTTAGTAGGTGTTTGTCAATAGGTAATAAATGTGATGTTTGTCACATTATTTTAAGAGTTAGGCCGCGCTTGTTGCGGCGTGTTCTTCGAGCTTGTCCCGGACGATTGTAGTGAGCGTGCGGGCTGTTGTATCGTGACGCTCCTGGAGCTCTTCCAGGGTCAAATCCACGAGGCTATCAAACAGCTTTGGGCGTGCAGAATAGACGGCCAAAGCAATAAGGTCGGCGAGGCTGTATGCTGCCTTGTTGTCGGCTTGCCGAGCGCTATTGCTCAGCAGTCCGCTAATCTTTTTAGCGTGGGTATGTAGCGCGTATGTTATGGTTGGAAACTTCAAAAGGTCGCGCGTGCAAACAGTGTCATCTGCTTCATATCCGTATTGCTTGAACAGCTCGACAAGACTATCTTCGCCTTCGACGAATCGTATAACCTCTTCTGTGAGTACTGCCGGTGTGCTTCTGGATTCTTTGCCCTTTGTCGCGGCCAGTTGCTGATGTGTGTCAAGCTGAGCTTCTTCTGCTGGGGGTATTTCTTGGTCTGTAACTAGGTGTAGTGGTGCAATCTCGATTGGGCTGGCCTCCACGCCAACAATTCTTCCTGACATGTGAGTGATTGGTATGGTGCGGTCAGAAACCCTACTAAGCAACTCTTGTAGATATGGATGTCGTTCCGGGTCAATTCCAGCTAGAAAATCTAGAACCATGCAACGTGCGTCTGTTGGTCCGTCCATGTTGATAAGTTTATCGAACTGAGTGCTGATTGATTCAGGGTCCTGGAGCATAGCCCAAACAGCTGTTGCTGCTTCTTCGCGCTCTCTGCTGACCTGGAGCTCGTTCCCCTCAGACCTTTCGGAGACAAGGTCCAGAACATATTGGGACTCTTCGGTGTTCATTTGGTCAAACAACATGCCATATATTTCGGCCAAGTCAGATGCGCGCGGAAGGTCAATTCCGACTTCTCGAATTTCAGCTAGTCGATCACGGCGTCCAACAAGTGTTCCAACCAAGAAGAAGGCATGACGAGTGCTGAGCTCTAGGGGCTTGGGCTCTTGTTCTGGGTTAGTCTGATCGGCATCAGCCGCAGCTGTTTTAGGTTCTTGGGGTTGTTCACGTTCGGCAACCGGAGCTGCTGCAAGCTCTGCTGCTGGCGCTGGGGCGGCTGGCTCGGTAGGCTCTAGTGTTAGTTCTGCTGGTGCAATGGGCGTGGTCTCTGCTTCTGCTGCTGGCGCCGGCCCTTTGACTGGTCTTGCTGAGGGGCTCAGCTCTTTAGCAGTTTTTCGATCTTCGTTCGCGAGGAATGCCCCTAACAGTGGACGTACTAAAGCGTGGCCAACCACATATGCCTGAGCAAAGGTTTGCTCTGCTTCAGGCTGCTCAGGAAACTGGTCTATGATTTGTGCACGTTTTGCAGCAATTGTTTCTTCGTCGAGCAAGCCATCAGCGGCACTAATAATCTCGTCAAATTCACTGAGTAGCCGTTCTCGTTCTGGTGAGGTGCCGGCCGCAACGGTTGCAAACTCTTCTGCAACATCTGGTGCGAGCGCATTCATTTGAGTTGTAGCGTTACCGCGAGCGACATCGATAACATCAGCAAGCGCTGGGTCGACTTGTTGTTCGCCCAAAGCCGCCCATTGGTGGAATAGGTCTTGATATTGTGAGGCTTGTTCAGAAAACGGCATCAGTAACTCCTGCTAATTCAAAATCAAACTATACCAGACAAATATATAATCTGTCAACAGGGCCTATCGAAAAATATACTTTCTACCAGCTGACACCAGTACCGCTCGAGTTGCCCCCGCCACTCGAGTTGTTTGATATCTGTGCCTGCATTGCGGCATTAGCTGAAGCCTGACGTGCTGCTTCTTGTGCGCGCTCTGCCGCTCGCTGGGCTTCTCTTGCGCGTTCTCGCTCCGCTTCAGCTTGCTGAACATCACGCTTCGCATCGGATAGCGCTTCTTTAATTTTAGCTTCGATTTGTTTAAGCTCTTCTACTTGCTCGCGCATACTGATGCGCCCAGCCGAAGTATTTGTGTGGAGCAACTCAATATCACGTGCAGTTGATTCGGTTGTATGGTCGACATCTGAGTGATTACGGATGTAGTCTTTTAGGCTATCAAGCTTTTCGTGCGTCGTTGCAGATAAATCTGCGATATTAGCCCGAAGTTGCTTCATCTCTGCGGCTTCTTCATGTGCCCGATTGTCCAGCTGTTCTTGTTTGTCGTCAAGCCTAGAAACGGATGCCTGTAGCTCAAGTAACTTGGGCTTGTCCGCACTAAGGCCTCGTTGCACCTCTAGAACTTCTTCATGTAGGGCTTCGAGTGCTGCATATGTATCTGGCTCAGTGTCATCGCCAAAGTTCGCCCGCGCGAATGTTATGCCATCCTGGCTAGCCTCAACAAGCTGTTCGTAGGTTTGTGGGAGGGAGGCCTCAAGCTCCGCTAGAAGTTGAGCACGATTAGCTGTCTCTGCAACAAGTGTATCGATACTGCTGAATGTGGCTGCTATGGCCGCCTGAGTTTCTTCGGTACTAGCCACATCAGCCGAAGATTTAACGTTAACGAGTGTGCCCACAGAAGTCTGATAATCTTTGGCAACCTGTAGGAGTCTGGCCATCTCTTCACTATGAGTGGCTATGTTTTCTGTGCAGCTTGCATCGTACTTTGCTTTTAGGGAATCCAGCTGAGTCGTTGCGGTTTGTATAGCTGTAGTAACTGTATCTGTGTTGGCCGCCTGTTCTTGCTGTTTTTGTTGGTTGTCACTCATGCGCTCAGGGAGTTTGGTCGCCAGTTCTGTATCGGCCACGATTGTATCATCTATGGCATCCGCCATGTCAGCTGGCTTGTCGACGTAATTCTGATCTTTAAGCTGTACTATTTCATCACGAGTTTGCTGATATGAAGATAGCCGCGCTCTTATATCGCTGAGGTCCCAACCTTGGCTCTCAAGCTGTACAATCGTTGCTTCTAGTGTGTTGATGAGTCCACTGAACGTATCGATAGTCTCATCAATAGTGCCGATACGCCCCTGTAGCGTGTTCATTTTTTCGGTTAGTGTTGCCGCTTCTGAGTTGCCAGCGTTGATAAGCTTACCGGTTTCTTTAGCTTCATCCTTTAGCGCGCTAAGGCTCGGCCAGAGTCGCCGCCTTTGTGTAGCGTATAGTGCACGCATGCTATCTTCACTGGCATATAGTTCGTCCAGGGCATCACCAGTTGTTTTGCGTTGATTGCGTTCATCAAGCGCATCGTCATCGTGAATAATGGCCAATAGGGAGTCGGCTGTTGCGGTGGCCAACTCAATAGTAACCTCGGCTGTGTCTGCTGCATCAATTGTTTGTGCATGAAGGTCAAAAACGTCTCTGCCGCGTTTGACTCTAAGCCCTCCCGCGACAAGTGTACCGGTACCGAGTAGTCCAATCCCAATACCCTCATATGGTAAGTCAGGCATGCGGAATGGCTCGTTGGGCTTGGCCGGGGTTGAGTCTGTAGGCTTGTCATGTGTGCCGCCCGTCTCGGGGCCAAGAGTGCTTTCGTAGGGGTTGATATCTTTAAGCAATTGAGCGCTGTCACTCTCGTATGATGTCGAAGTATCACGAAGGTTTGTAACGAAATCCTGCTTTGCAGCCTCTACATCACTTGCAGAAATATCGTTATTGGCTTGACCAGCTCGCCATACGTTCCCCTTGTGTGTATCGACTGCGAGGACGATATCCACTACATCTTTATCAGGCCAATCACAGTCATCGTAAAGCTTCTCGGCAAAACGCAGCGCGTCGTCCTCGCTGTTGATGCCACGTGCGCCGCCATCATCTACTATTTGAATATGTACTTCTACGCCATTGGCAGCAAATGAACCGATTTGCTGTTGGAGTAGTGACGAATGGTCCCCTTGGTCTACGGCGTTATAAACATCTCCGCAGAGCTCCGTTGATTGAGCTTCAGCACTACTCATGTGTGCTCCACCTATTATTCCGACTGCTAATCCTGCTGCTGCGATAAGTTTTCTCATAAGCAGATAATGACAGCTTACTGTACGATATGCAATGGTTAAATAAGGCTATTGCTTAAAAACAAAATAGATGATATAATGATAATATGAGTAAACAAAATGTTGCGAGTGAGCAGGTGTGGGGTTTGTCCCAGGAGTTTGATCGTTCACGCAAGCGAGAGAACATAATCTGGGTTGCGGCAACTGCAGCAATACTTTTGGCTGCAGGAGTGGTGCCACGCCTGTTGAACCAGGATCCCGCACCCGTGCTCAGGGAAGACGAGCCTGCGCTAGTCGTGGCAATGATTCCACCTCACAACGAGGCGCGAAACGACGTTGCCCCAGGGTTTAGTGAGGATGTTGCTGGCGAGATTCGTGTTGCACAATGTGATGTTAAGGCAGACGCAACTACCAAGGAGCAATTAAGCGATTGCCACGAGTTTGTGTTAGTTGTTGCGGGTCATGATGCGTATGGACAGCTTGATCGTTCGACTGATGTCGGTGACATGATAACTGTGTCTGAGAAGCCGTCTATCTAGTCTTTATCGGGGCGGGTGCCGTGTTTGTGTGTCTCGTGTTTTTCGATAAACCAGAATTTGATTGGTGTGCCTTCTAGTCCGTATTGTTCTCGGAATTTGCGTTCCATATAGCGCTTGTAGCTCCAATGGAGGAATTTGGTGTGCGCGCCGAAGACTTTGAAGCTGGGGATGGGGTTGCCTTCTTCGTGCACCATATAGTTAAGTTTTGGTGAGCGGTTCTTTAGACCAGCTGGTGGGTGCATATCGACGACTTTGCGCAGCCAACGGTTGAGTTCTGTGGTTGGGTAGGTTTGCTGATGTTTTGCGACAATGTCGAGTGCTAGGTCGAATATCTTGGTGACGTTTTGGCCAGTTACAGAACTAGTCAGGATTAGTGGCGCCCACGGCACGAAGTCATAGGTGTGTGCGATGCG
>CALMSM010000243.1 GCA_937872425.1 uncultured Candidatus Saccharibacteria bacterium | reverse complement strand
TGGCGGAATGGTTGTGGAGTGCTCACCAGTACATTGCCGTTGTCTAAATGTTCTATGAGTTTTTGTTCTTCATAGAAACCGTTGTCAAACTGCTCTGCTGTGATTTCTTCTGGAGTCCATTGGGGGTAAACTTTGCCGCTCCAGTCTTCTTTGGCTTTGATGCCAAAGAACGCATTGGCTTGTACGGCTAATTCACTTGTGCCGCCTGTTGACTCCACGAATGATTGCGCAAGCACAACGTTTTGGTCAATTCCGTATCGTTTCTCGACTTCTTGTGCATATCCGCGGAATGTCTCAGCGTATTTTTCAAGATTGAGCTCGGTCATCGGGGCTTCTGCCTCGGGCGAAGTCGCAGGAGGAGTTTGCCCAACCAATCTTGTTGTGGTCGTTGGCCCTTTTTCTGTGGAAGATTTGCCGCCACAGGCCGCGAGCAACAAGCCTCCGGTTGCACCGCCAATAATAGCCAGTGCACGACGACGGGATATGTTTGGGTCAGTGTCCATAGGGCATACTTTACCATAACTACTCAATTTTGTCATCTTAAGTCTCCTGGGCTGAAACAGAAATAGAATGTGTGGTAAAAACTACTCTGCAATTAAGCCGCTTATGCTTGCAAGGGCCAAACGGCTCCCGCACAATACGGGCATGATTGAAACCGTGGGGGTAATCGGCGGTGGCCAGCTTGGTCGCATGCTTACGGAGGCGGCAAAGCCACTGGGGTTTGAGGTGATTGTTGTAGACCCCGTGGAAGACTGCCCGGCAGCGCAGGTTGGTGCGCAGCAAATTGTTGCGCCACTTAGCGACAAAGAAGCAATCGTGGAGCTTGCAGAAGCTTCAGACGTTCTAACATGGGAGATTGAGCATATCCCCGCAGCATTTTTGGAACAGCTTGCGATAGATGGGTTTAGGGTTGAGCCAAACCCTGCGACTTTGCGAGTGATTCAGGACAAGCTTGCTCAAAAACGAATGCTTATGGCAGCACAGATTCCGGTCGCACAGTCGTATGGGCTAGATGATGTTGCTGGTCACTTCGTTGCCGACGGCTCGTATGTCGTGAAGACACGTAGAGGTGGCTTCGACGGCAGAGGTAACTTGTTTGTGAATTCATTGCGGGACCACCGCATACCCGGTCTGGGCGCTCCCGACGAGCTCTATGCAGAGAAAACAGTACCGTTTGATAAAGAAGTGGCAATCATTGCGGCGCGTGACCAACAGGGCAACATAGCAGTGTACCCATTGGTTGAAACGGTACACAAAGACAGCATTTGCCACATTGCCATGTCACCGGCGGATGTGTCGGATCGCACTCACCAATACGCCCAAGAGATTGGATATGAAACACTTCGCTTGCTTGAAGGAGCGGGCGTATTTGCGATTGAAATGTTCGTAGTAGGCGACAATCTAGTTGTAAACGAAATCGCACCACGCGTTCATAACTCCGGGCACCACACAATCGAAGCGAACGTGACATCACAATTTGAGCAGCACGTTCGCGCAGTTACTGGTATGCCATTGGGCTCAACTGAGCAGCGTTCACCATCAGCCGTTATGATAAATATTTTGGGTACGCGCTCAGAAGACCTAGATCGTGAGGGGCTCGATAAAGTCCTGGCGCTACCAGATACACACCCGCATTTTTATGGTAAATCATCCCGTCCAAATCGTAAGATTGGACACATTACGGTGTTAAGTGACTCAATGAGTGAGGCAAGAATAATAGCGGAACAAGCAAGAAAGGAACTCATTGTATGAGTAAAGAAAGGCCTAAAGTAGGGATTATTATGGGGTCAGATTCTGACCTAGATGTCATGGTTCACGCTGAACTTACGTTGGTGAAGTTTGGCGTGCCGGTAGAATCTCGTGTGATTTCAGCCCACCGTACGCCAGATAAAATGGCTAAGTATGGCAGGGAAGCTGTGAATCGAGGGCTTCAGGTGATTATTGCTGGTGCTGGCGGATCAGCTCATCTGCCGGGTATGGTTGCATCCGAAACAAGATTGCCAGTTCTTGGCGTCGCAATCGAGAGCTCACCCGACCCAACTAATGCAGCACTCGGATCAATGATTCGTATGCCCGAAGGCGCGCCACTTGCAACTATGGGCAAAGGCAAACCTGCTGCAGTAAACGCAGGTCTAGAGGCAGTTCGTATACTAGCACTTGGCGACCCAGAATTGGGGGAAGCATATGACCAATTCCGAGCGGATATGGCTGCGGCCGTGGTTACAAAAGACGCACTATTATCAGAGTTGGGCGGCCCAGAATATCTACGTCGGGCAGCTGTTCAGTCAGACATAGCACAGCAGTATTAAGGAATAGGTAGGAGTAAGCACATGACAGAACTACGTGATGCCCGAGTAGAACAACAACTTATAGCAATTTCGCCCGTGGATGGACGGTATGCGTCTAAAGTAGATGGGCTAGAGAGTGTATTTTCTGAGCACGGACTTATCAAACATCGCGTTGAGGTAGAGGCAGGCTGGTTAGCAGTGCTTGGGAGCGGAGTGCTCCCAGACGTTCCAGCATTTGGCGACCGTGCACTAGATGCAATCAAAGATTTGGGCAAAAACTTTGAGCTGCACGATAGTCTGCGCGTAAAAGATATTGAGCGCGAGACGAATCATGATGTTAAGGCTGTTGAATATTGGATGCGTGAAAAGCTAGCCGACGACCCTGACCTGGCTAGTAAGTTGGAACTCATTCACTTTGGTTTGACTTCTGAAGACGTCAACAACTTGGCTTATGCCAAAATGCATGTCGCTGGGCGTGGTATCTTACTCCCGCACTTAGATAACATCGTGGGCATATTGGGCGAACGGGCAGGGGAATATGCAGATACTCCGCTCCTAGCGCGTACGCATGGCCAACCTGCAACACCAACTACCGTTGGTCATGAAATGAATGTCTACGCACATAGGTTGTCTACGCATGCAGCTAACATTGGCGGAGTAGTTGTCAGGGGTAAACTTAATGGTGCAACGGGTGGTTTTGCAGCACATGCTATTGCGTACCCAGAAGTTGACTGGCCGGCCGTATCATACGAATTTATTAAAGAAGGCCTTGGTTTGGAACCAAATGTAGTGACAGCACAGATTGATCCTCATGACTGGAACGCTGAGTTATATCATGCTTTTATGCGTGGGAATACTACGCTCCACGACCTAGCGACAGATATGTGGGACTACATTTCTCGTGACTTGTTCACGCAGCAAGTGGTCGCTGGCGAGGTCGGGTCATCAGCTATGCCACACAAAGTAAACCCGATCCAGTTCGAAAACGCATGGGCAAACTTCGGCATAGCTAACGCATTATTTGGTCACTTGGCAGAGAAGCTTCCGAACTCACGGCTACAACGAGACCTGAGCGATTCATCGGCACAACGGGCGGTAGGTATGACATTTGGTCACACACTGATTGGCTATAAGGCTATGAAGGCAGGGTTTAGCCGCGCTCACGTAAATGCAGAAAACGCAGCAGCTGAGCTAGATGATAATTGGTCTGTACTGTCTGAGGCTGTACAGTCTGTGGCACGTCGCTACGACGTACCAAGCGCATATGATTTGCTCAAGGAGGCAACACGTGGCAGGCCACTGACCGCTGACAGCTATGCAAAATTAGTTATGAGCATCGACGGATTGCCTGAAGATGCACGCGAACGATTATTGGCGCTTACGCCTGCCACATACACCGGATATTCAGAACAATTAGCAAAGCAATAAGGAGGATTGAGTTATGGGCGGATCAGATTTAGGAACAGGTTTTGAATTCAATGGCCCGAACGCACTTTTGACAGTGTATGACAAGACAGGTATTGCGGAGTTTGCTGGCGGCTTGGTTGACGAGGGATTCAATGTTTATTCCTCGGGAGGTACAGCAAAAGCAATTCGTGAAGCTGGTGTACCCGTCCAGGAAACTAATATCTTGACGGGCGGTGACGCAATACTTGGGCATCGTGTGGTGACACTGTCTCGTGAAATCTCTGCAGGAATTCTTGCTAACAAAAACAGCAAAGATGATATGGCTGAGATGCGAGACATGAGAATCCCGCTTATTGATTTGGTATGTGTTGATATGTACCCACTTGAGCAGGCAATCGCTGACCCTAGTCTGTCTCGTCAAGAAATCATTGAAAAGATTGATGTTGGCGGCCCGACACTCCTTACTGAAGCAGCAAAAGGTGACCGCATCGTACTGTCGGTTGCAGAGCAGCGTCAATTGGTACTTGATTGGTTGGCTGCAGGCAAGCCAGACGAAGAAGCCTTTTTGCATCAGCTTGCTGCAGACGCGTCATATGAAGTTGCACGTTATCGAGCTATCGAAGCTGCGTGGCGTAATGGTGAGGACGTAGTTGCGCTTGTCGCACGTAAACATGCACCAACGAAATATGGGGAAAATCCGCAGCAGGCCCCAGCAGCGTTTTATGCAGATAGTAGAGTGGACCCTGACCCTCTCGGTCTAGATCAGTTTGTGCATGTGAAGGGATGGGAACTGAGTTTTGTCAACGAAACAGATATCGATCGTTTGACTCAAACCGTTACCCACGTTGCGGCTGGATTTGAGCGTAATTTTGGAAGCGTTCCGGCTATAGCCGTGGGCGTAAAGCACGGGAATGCATGTGGTGCTGGGGTTGCAGAAACACAAGTTGAGGCTGTGCAGAAAATGCTTGAAGGTGACGAACTCGCCATTTATGGCGGTGTTGTTATGCTGAATGGCATCATAGACGAGGAAACGGCCACCGTACTAATGCGTCACAATATTGCTCAGGAAGACCCGAATCGTATGCTAGACGGTGTCGTAGCTGCGGGTGCGTCAGAAGAAGCGGTAGAAATATTGTCTCGAGCCAAATTACGTGTGGTGGTGAATCCTGCGCTGGGCGAACTTAGTGAGGCGTCCCTGGACCATGCGCCACGTGTACGGCCAGTTCGCGGTGGCGGGGCTCTCGTCCAACCGAACTATACATTTGTTCAAGATCTTAGTGCAGAGAACATGCAACACTACGGTGAAACAACTAATCAACAAAAAGAAGATATGATTCTTGCCTGGGCAGTCGGGTCTACGAGCAATAGCAATACTATCACCATTGTTAAAGATGGCAAGCTGCTCGGTAACGGCGTAGGGCAGCAGGACCGTGTTGGTGCCGCGAAACTAGCCCTGACTAGGGCTGCTGATAGAGATAATGATGTCCATGGTGCCGTTGCATACAGTGACAGTTTTTTCCCATATGCAGACGGTCCACAAGTGTTGGTTGACGCGGGCATTAGTGCGGTATTGACTTCGAGTGGGTCGGTGAAAGACCCTGAGGTAATCGATGCATTTACTAGTGGCGGCGTGACGGTTTCTATGGTTCCCGACAAAGCTGGGCGTGGATTCTTTGGCCACTAGTCGGCACAGAGAACTAGTTCCGTTATACTAGGGCTATGATTGGCAAGACGCATCGGTTTCATGGGCATAATTCGCTCAACTATGTCTACCGCAACGGCGAAACCGTGCGGGGGCCGTTGACCGCTCTAAAATATGCGGTCAATAAACGCCGCGAGAGTTACCGCGTGGCTGTGGTCGTGAGCAAAAAAGTACACAAATCAGCAGTGGTGCGCAATCGTATCCGGCGCCGCTTGTATGAGCAGGTTCGGCTTATTTCTGGCCAAATCCAGGAGCCATACGATATCGTGTTTACGGTGTTCCACGACACGGTTGCCGAGCTTCCGTCAGAAGAACTTGCTACTCTTGTCCGCGCCCAACTCCACCAAGCCAAAATCGTCTAAAATATAACCCTTGTGCTTAGGTGACGAGTGGTGGTATATTTTAGGTAGTTTCAGCAAAACCAAAAAGAACAAAAAGAGCAAGAAATGCCAGGCGAAGATACGCCCCAAACACCTCAAGTAAACGTCCCCGAGTTGCCACCAGTTGACGCTGCATACAATAGTTTCATTCAAGACGTTCTTGCGGGTTCAATCCCGTCCGCCGAACTGCCATTTCGACTTCGCGCTAAAGATGGTGAGATCGGAA
>CALMSM010000242.1 GCA_937872425.1 uncultured Candidatus Saccharibacteria bacterium | reverse complement strand
CTCATCGGCCACCTCGGAGGAGGGCGCGGAGTTCCTGCGTCGAGGCCGCCACCCACGAACCTGCCCGGTCAAGCAATCCCATCGCGCGCGCCACGTCCTCTCGCGACAGCACCACGTCGCCGGGGAGGCGTTCGAGAAACGGTGCCGTTCCCTCGCTGTGGAGCGCTCGAATCTTCAGGGCCTCTTTCCGAGTGCGGTACATCGCGTGACGCCCGTCAGGATACAGGTTCACCCACACCTTGCGCCGCTTCGGCTTGTTCTTGCTCACGAATTCACCTTTGCGTAGTTCAGCATGGTTTCCTTGCGGCCACGGAATTCCTGATGGGCCTTGACCTTACCTGCGACCTCGTAGACCGAGCCCTCGACCACTGAGACCGGGCCGTTGGCGAAGTACTTGAGCACATTACCATCGGCCGTCGTGAAGGTCAACAGCGTACTGCCGGTTCCGAGCTTGTTGGCGCTGACCAGGCTCGCCTTGACGGTGATTTTCTCGCCGACCGAACCGACGTAGTTGCTGACCGTCGTAGTCGCCTTGGGCGCCATCTCGCGAGCGACGAAGCTGACGGCCGAGACCGCGATGCCCATGGCCTTGCGGTTCACCGTGCCAGCCACCGACAGAATCCGGAGGGCCTGGGTGTAATCATTGGTCGAACCCTCGGACTCCATGCGGTCGAGGATGACCGAAAGCTCTTCCAGCTTCGACGTCGCAGCCTCGAAATCCGCCTCGGTGGGCAGGTCGGCTGCAGTCAGACCACGCGAAACCATCTCCGCAGCGGCCACGTTCTCGTTGACGAACTCGCAGCGGGCGAATTCCATCGCGACGGAGACCCGAGTAGCCGTAGAAGTACCGCCGTCCGTGTAGGCCTTGCCCTTGGAGAGCCAGCCGTGGCAGCGGATGGCGGCAATCGCGTAGGCCATCACGTTGCGGAACGACACCGACGAGAAGTCCCGAACGTTTCCGAGGGCTTCCGTGGCAGCGATGAACTTGTTGCGGAGGCCGATGAGGGCCGCGACCGAGTCCGCGTCGCAGTTGTTTCCGCCGACGTAGTCCTTCAGGCAGTTCCGGGCGACCTGCTTGGTCTCGCCGGACTCGTGACGGACGATGAAGGTTTCGAGGCGGTCACGGCGAACCTTGCAGTGGTCGCAGTTCAGGGGGTCGGCGACCAGTTCGCCGAAGGTCCCGCCAGGCACCGTAGTGGTGATGGCCATGAGCTTGCCATCGTCGGCCTTCAGGGGGCTAACCACGGCGATGAGGCGCCAGCCGTTGAGGACCGGGTTGACGCCCGAGATGGTGACGTCGACCATCGAGGTGAAGTTCCCGGTGGGGCGACCGTTGCGGCCGACGACCTCAACCTTGCGGACTTCCCCGAAGACGGCGGTCAGGCCGGGCATCCCGAGCTTGGTCGACTTGCGGTTCGACTTGGCGAGAAGCTCGTTGAAGGCGTTGCGCTGCGAGGCCGAGATGGTGTAGGTCGCGTTCATGTCGACACTTATACACCACCCCGGCCTATTTTGTCAACACCCTACTTGGCGACCTTTTCAGCCGCTTCGCGTTTGCGGTAGTCGGCCATTCGGCCATTCGGCCATTCGGCGTGCCTGTCGCGTTTGCGGTAGTCGGCCATTCGGCGTGCCTGAGCAAAGGCCTCGCACGCGAGGTCGAAGTTCAGTTCCGTGCGCGAGTAGTACCTGTCGAACTCGCCCTTGTGCTCGTACGGTACTTCGACGAACGGATTGCGCATCTCTGTTTGTCGATTTGTAAGGCCGAACTCGACCGGAAGGTCGCCATCGGGGTCGGTTTCGAACTTGGCCTTGATGAGCGACCTGATGATCTCACCAAGCTGTTCCATGTCCTCTTCGGAGACATCAGGCCACCCGCCAGATGACTTCCGGCGGACTTCCAGGAAGGCATCGATTTTCTTGGCCAGGGTCTTGTTCATGGTCACTCCTGATTCGAGGGTCTTGTTCATGGTCACTCCTGATTCGAGGACTTCGTCGCCATGGCCCGCTTTGCGAAAAAGCAGGCCTCTTCGAGCTTGGTCTTGGCAAGGGCCAGGGCTCGACCGTCGCCGCCGAGACCAAACATCTCGACCAGGTACATCAAGTTGGAGAAACCCATTGCCAGTTGCTCCGCATTGGCTTTCCCCTCCTCGTTCAGGGTGTGAGTCTGAAACTCTGGCCGGATTCCCATCGACATCAAATACCCTCTGTCGAAGTGGTCGGGACGACGTCGAGAGTCTCCACCAACGGCCGGGGCTGTGCCAGGACCCCGAACAGCATCTGGGGGCGACCGCGCTTCTGGGTCTCACGCTTCCCGACGACCCCGATGTCGGGATTTGTGGAACGAATCTGCACGATTGCGCGGGTGACCGTCGCCTTGTTGCACCCGAACTTCTGGGCCAAATCGGCGACGGTTGCCTGGTCCGTGCGGAGGACTTCGAGGACCTGCTTGGGGTCAAGACGCTTCTGAGCCATGAACTTACTCCTTCGACTTCCGGTTGGACAGCGAAACTGCGTTGATGACGTCGACCCAGTGGTCTCCGGCCGTCTCACCCTTTGCGAACTGGGCGACGACATCGAATACCTTATCAGAGAATCCACCGATGTTCAAGACGTCCTTCGAAGTCTTGACCTGGGTGTGGGTGTACGGCTGGATGTCCAGCAGCACCAGCTTGGCCTTGGGGTTGCGGTTCTTGAAGGTTGCCCATTCCTGAGCCATGGCAGTGCCCGACCCCTTGTTGAAGTCGGCCCACGAGCAGTTGTCGGACACGTAGAACACCAAATCCAACTTTGCCTTGGCCTTGTTCAGCTTCGCGAGCGGGGTCGCGCAAGCCGTTCCACCACCACCGAGGCTCGCCAACTTCTGGGCGTTGGTCATGACGGAGTCGCGACCGTTCAGCGTCACGTCAATCACATCCCAACTGAAGGGCAGAACCACCGAGTTCGGGTTCTTGCGGAGGACCGCCGAACCAATCAGTGCAGCAACGTCGATGCAGCGGACTGCCGACGTGGCACCAGGACGGCTGCCCGTGACAGGCGAGGACATCGAGCCCGAAACGTCGACTGCGATGGCGGTGTCGCCGAACTCCGGGATGTTCGCCGTAGCGAACTCCAGGGCGTCCTGCAGCGCGTTCTTGATGCGGGCGTTCGTGGTCGTCGAGTTCATGAACGCAGCCATGATTTGGTACGGGAAGACCTTGATTTTGTTGATGGTCTTCTCGTCGGCCAGAGCCTCAGCAACAGCCTTGGTGACGTTCGGGTCGTTGAGAGCACCGTTCCGCTCAAGGGTGTTGAGGTTCATGCGAAGGGTGTGCCACGACATGGTCTTGGCGATGTCGCCCCACTGCTTGGCGTCCATCTTGACGGACGACAAAAACTGGAAGTTCACGTCAGGAGGCGTGCCGACAGGGTTGGCCTTGAAAGCCTCGAAAGCCTGGACCTCGTCCGGGAGCTTCTTGGCGTCGAACTTCTTTCCGAGCAGGTACGCGTACATGTTCGCACGCTTGACGTTGGCGGGCTTCGGGTGAACCATCTTGATGACGTCTGCCAGCGAGGGCTCGTTGCCGATCGAGCCAGCGAACAACTCGCTGTCGGTAGCGCCTTCGAGGAAGTTGCGGACGGCGTTGCGAGCCATGGAACCCATGGACTTACGGCCGGTTGCACCGGACCGAACGACCTGGACGAAGTTCTTGAGCATCTTGAAGTCGTCGATGGCGATGGGGAAGACCTTCTTGAAGAGCTTGGCCTCGCCACGAGCGAGCAGAACCGCCGTCAGGACGGCAGGCATGTCCTTCATGAACCCGCGCTTGCGCGAGTACACGGCGAGCTTGGCGAGGAACTCGGCCTCGACCTTGTTGGCGAGTTCCAGGACCTTGGCGGTCTGGTCCTCAGCCGTGGCGTAGAACACGTCGGTGAACGTACCGGTCATCGCCAACTGGGCGAGTGCCGCCGCATCGGTCAGCGAGTAGGCCTTACCACCGGCCTCGTTGAGGATGTCAGCGGGAGGAACGACAACGGCGGTCTTGGACGAGAAAACGGACTTGTTCATGGTGATGCTCCTGATTCGGGGATTGCCCGGCTATTGAAACGAAGAATGCTAGTTTACCACTACTGCTTTGGAAAAGTCAACGCTTTGTGTGCTTCAAGATTGCTTCGGCGTATCGCCTTCCATCGCCACGACGAAGCCGTTAACTGAAAGATAGTTCCGGCCGCACGCCGCTCCGACATGGATTTTGCTCATCAGTCCACCTCGTCAGGCAAGTCCACCGTGTCGTCGTAGACGTTGCAGGCTTGGCCGTTGAACCATCGGACCATCGGACCTGCGTCGTCGCCGTAGTAGTCTGCTTCCTCGAAGACGACCCCGAGGGTGCCCTTCTTGACTGCAACGATTTCCTCTGCGAAATCAACACTTGCAACGACGAGGTCACCACGCTTGAGACTGGCTGAGTTTTTCATGGTCCTGATGGGTTGAGGTTAACGGCATGCACGGCAGTACGACTGACGACGGATGACGGTCGGGACGTTGTTCGCATCGCGCTTCATGACCCGCACGCCGAAATTCATCTTGGGCAGAGTAGCATTGCAGCACGGGCACGTCAAGAGCGGCGGCAAAGAATCGAAAAACGCTGCCACGGGGTCCTTCGGGGTCTCGACGATTTCTCCTTCAACCTTCGTGAAGGTCACGGTGAAGTTGACGACTGGAACCTCGGCGTGCGGCTTGACGACAACCGTCGGCTTCGGACCGTATCCGAGTTTCACGGTCGCTTCCACACAACGAGCCATCCAAGCTTCGTGCTCAGAACCATGCCACTGGGTGATGCGCGGCTTGAGGCTGCCGGTGCCAGGACGCCACTTCGCGCCAAGGTCTTCGTACTCCATGAAATGCAGGTAGTGCGCGACTTCGTGAGCCGCCGTACGAGCTTGCAGCATCGTGTTTCCGAACGAAAAGCAGCGTTCCTTCAGCGGTGACAGAGCCCGCAGTCCATTTGAGCGACGCATCGCGTTGCGCTCTGCACGGACTTTCTTGGCCGCTTCCGACGCTCCGGTGTTGAACCACGACCAATTGTTGCGGCGCTTTCTGCTGACCTTTCGGGTTCCCGTCACGTCGTAGCCGTCCGAGAAGAGGATTGGGAGGCGGGGGCGTCCGAAGTAGTCGCAAAGGCTGTTCACGAGGTCGACCGTCTTCTGCCGACCGAGATGCGCTTGCTGGAGGTCGGCGTAACGGGCTCGTTCTGCGGCGTAATACTTGTACGCGGTCATTTGCGGTCTCCAAGAACGACGAGGTGGAGCCATTTATACGCGATCCGATCTCCACCGTCAAGAGGTAATCTCAAATTCGTGGTCGACCGGTGTGCTAAACTCGGTCTTGCACCACAAACCCCAATAAGGACGAATACATGAATCGCAAAACGGCAGAGTTTACTGTCACTATCCCCGTTGAAGGTGACGAGCCCCTCCGTGGCAAGTTCAAAATCAACGTCAAGCTGAGCTACCGCGAGATGTTGGCCATGGATGCCATGAGACGCCAGCTTCTCGGGCCCCTGAGCGGCGAAGCGGACGGCATGGCGGCCCTGATTGCCAGCGCAGTCGCCAAAATCCGCACACACGCCATCGATACCCCTTCGTGGTGGAAGGAAGCGGGCAACGGTATTGACTTCGACGACATGACCGTCGTCCTCACCGTCCTGGAGGAAATCCAGAAGGTCGAGAAGACCCACCTCGAAGAGATTCAGAAGGCTGCTGAGAAGGCTGCTGAAGCTCTGAAGGACCTCTAATGGCGCTCGGGTACTGGGACGACGCTCTTCTCCCGCGCCAGGGCTGGCAGTGCCCTTGCTGCAAGGCGGTGTTCTCGCCTGACACTATTTCATGCTGGAACTGTCGGCCGGTGACAAACGTCACCTTCACGGGCGTCACGATTACGCCCGTTCCCACAATGCCGACGCCATCGAACCCCGAATGGGAACTGGTCTGTGACAATGGCGGGCTGGTCCTCAAAAAGAAGGCATGAATCCTGAAACGCTGAGAAATCTCAAGCAAATCGCAATGTTCTCGGTGGTCAAGAAGCCAGCCGATTACGTTGTGCGCAATATTTTTCGGTGGTTCAGCAAAGAGTTCCACACGCCGCTCCACATCGTCGAGACCCTCCCCTTCGAAGACGTCCTCGTACACTACTTCGAGTCGACCTACGAGGACCTGGAAGAAGACGAACGCGACGCCCAAATCGAGCGGCTCTTGATGGACCCCGAGAAGCTCGCCGCTCTGCAACGTGCTGAAGACGCTGAAGATGCCGATGCTTGGGAGTTCGGCCGTGAGGCTGATGCAGCGGCACCGCCAATCAAAATGGCCGAAGTCCCCGTTGACCCCATCACCGAACGCATCGAACGCCTGAAGGCCGAACTGAGGCCCCCCGAGAAGCTCGATGCCCCGGAAACTACGTTGCCCAGGATTGAAGAGGGCATCCATATGAAATTCGAGGACATCGACGTTCCTGAAGTCGACGACGCACCTACCTTCGGACCCAAAACCCGGTAATCTAGCGAATAATCCCCAAGCCAGGACCCTCGAATGAGCGCAGAAAAGTCACTTAAATTCCAGTTCATTCTTGATGAGACCTCGTTCAGCCGTGTCAAGCGGGCCATGGACGAAATGATTGCCAAGGCCCAGGTCCTGGCGAAAACCCTCCAGAACGTTGGTACCGGCGGCATGGGTGGCGGCGGTTCGGTTAACGGAGGACTTCAGCCTTCACCCTGGCTCAACCAGCAGCAAACGAAGACCCAGACTACTGGCGGCGGAGCATTCAAGGAAATGGCCACTCAAGGCACGGCCAACCTTAAGGCTTTGACCGAATCGGTCAAGACCTCGACGAACAAGCAAATCCAAGACATCAGCCGCCTGACGCAGGCGCTCGGTACGCTCAACGGGGCATATACCAAGGTCATCGGCGGTGCCGCAAGGCGCATTATTCCTTCCGCTTTACCTGACGTGCCCTATCCTTCAGGCGGCGGGACCGCGTACCACAGAATCATCGGTGGGACCGCCAGGCAAGTCCTCGCTCCGGGACACAGTGGCGGTGCCACCATGATGGGCGGCCCTGTTTTGGCGGGTCCTGGCGGAGGCGGCATGGGTCCGGGGGCACCTGCGGCCGGTGGCGGTCTATTGAGGCAGCTAGGACCCGGAGCAGTTAACGGCCAGGGCATCGCTCAGTGGGCTCTCGGTAACAGCCTGGGAGCCACCGTGATGCGTTCAGTCGGCCTTGTTGGTGCTGGCGCTATGGCGGCCGTCAACATGGGCCAGGGCTTCAACAACCAGTACCTTGACACCCTTGCTCAGCGTGGCGCGATGGCGCGTCCCGAGTGGGAAAAGAAGGCGAGAGCGGACGTAAGCTCGGCAGTGTCTGAAAAGGCTTTTGCCAGGATGAACCGCGACCGTCAAGCTGAAGTCTTGAGGTCCGTCGGCGGCACCGAGGCTGAAATCTCAGCCATGGCCGGAGCGCTCAAGAGGGCCGCTGCGTCTGGTGGCTCGGACATGTCCGGCCTCTCGGAAGAGGCCATGGGCACTGAGCGCTACGGCCGTCTCCAAGCAGCGATGAGCAAGTTCAGAGAGAGTGGCGACTGGTATGCGGGCGGTGGACGCGGACTACAGCACATCGACGATACACGGAGCGCACGTAAGACAGCCAATCGCGCTCTCGGGGTAGGTATGAGCCGGGACAAGCAAGGTAATTGGCGCGACACGTACACTCCCTTAGAAGCAAAGCTCATGGAACAGGGCTACAGCACGGGCGAACTCTCCGGCTTCAAGTTCCAAGCACAAAACATGGGCGGTCGTGACTTCACCAAATACGCCGGTACCATGATGTCAGCAAGCGCTGCTGGCTACAACGTCGGGGGGACCCTTGAGGCTGCGGGACGTTCGGCAAACAACAACAAATACGCCAGAACGCTTACCGAAGCCGCCCTCGGAGGAGGGATTGATACGGCTGCAGGTCTTCAGTTGGGCCAGTCACTCTTCGGATTTGACCCACGAGGCAACGTCACAGGTATGGGAGCCTTGAAGGCAATCCAAAACGGCTTTAATTTGGGTAGCGGCGGGGCACAAGATCTCAACCAGGTCGCACGGATTCAGCTTGGAATGCAATCAGCAGACAAACTCGCTGGCGGATTTGACGGCTACGGTCGAGGGATGAATCTGGTATCTGCCATTGGGTCAATGCCGGGCGGTACAACCTACGCACAGGACGCTCTCGCGGGTCGGATGTCGTTCAAAGAGCTTGCGGAAGTGGCGGGTGGCGGATCGAGCGCTCGTAGTGACGCTTACGGTATTACTTCCAAGAATGCGATGGACCAGCTTGGTGGCATGACGCACGGGTTGTTCTCGCGCTACGTCGAACAGGGCGGCACCGATAGCGTCAGCAAGGCCATGCGAGCCATGCGAGCCTCTGGTCAATCCGAGCAAGAGTTCCTTGCGGGCCTTGGAACCAAGGCGAAGAAGGGCGACATGGGCGCTCGTGGTCAACTCGAAGCCCTTGGCGTAATGGCTAGCGACATGATGGGTGGCGATACCGAAGGCGGCATCGGTATGATTCAGGCCTTGAGCGGCGTGAAGGACCTTGAGTCGACGATGCTGAAGAAGGGCAAAATCCCTGGTGCCGGACTTGACGAAGAATCGCGAGAAAAGGCTAAGGCCGAGGCCGAGCAACTGAGGGAAGCAAGCAAAGCTGCGCTTGCTGTGCTCCAGGACCAGTCTGTGGCACTCAAAGAGAACAAAGACTACGCAAAGACGCTCGAAGCTTTTGGAAAGCTGACCACAGCTACGGACCACGTAATTGAAAGATTCGAGAAGCTCGCGGGAGTAACTCCCGATACGTCCGAAGCAGGCAAGGGAAGCACGACAGCCAGTATGGTCAAACCGGCGACCCAATCCAGTGGCGTCAGGGCCGGTGCCCGCACCATCCCTGTCGTCGGACCCCTTATCGGCAACATCATGGACGCAGTAAAGTAACCCATGTCACGTTCATACGATATCCTCAACGACTTTGGACTCACCGGGTACAGCCCCGACCCTGCAGCTACGCCCGATTCTCTATCTGTCACCGCCCACGCAATCATGGTGATTTGGCGCTACCGCCACCCAATTACTTACAGCCGCTCAAAGGGCACAAGCTTCTCGAAGAACCCCATCGATAGTATTCGTCTGCGCGACAAGCCCCTCATCATCGTCGAAGATGTTCAGTCACTCCAGGTCGTGACTAGCAAAGGTAACCACGTCGGCCAGATGAACGCGACCTTGTTTCCTGGTGCGAACTACATCACCGAGGTGTTCCCGGGCGACTGGGTAGCCGCTTGGATGGTCAACAGTACCGAAAAGGCGAAGTCCCTCTTCGAACGTCTGCAGAACGGCGAAGCGTGCAACAAATTCCTTGACGGTCTGAAGTTCATGGGTCGGATGACCAGTGTTCGCACCCGTATCGTCCAGAGGCCCGACGGTATCCGAACCACGAACTACACGATGAACGCCGCAAGCTTCACCGAATTCGATGCTTCCATTTACTACGAGCCGTATTTTGCCTCGCAGGCCGTCGGTATTGCGTCTGAGTGGCTCCAAAAGACGGGCTCGAAAATCAACGAACTCATCAAGAAGGACTCCAAGGGCGGCAACCCGTCCATCACCGTCAACGACGCAATCCCCTTCTTTGTCAGCGCCTTCTTCGGTGCAGGTGTGCCCAAGAACCAGGGGTTCAGCGACGGAACCCTCGACCAGACACGCGGTCTCGACGACCCGAACGTGTTCATCGTACCTTCAGAGGTCGGAAAAATCATCGGCGTGACTGAGGGCACCAAGGCCAATGGCGCCGTCGGCTGGCATGACGTCTGCAATATTCTGCAGGGCGTCCAGAAGTACCAACTCGGTTCGGAAGCTTCACCTACCGAGGATGGCAGCAAGGCTGGATTTGTCTTCAATCCCGACGGTCTAAATTGGGCGTCGGCCAGTCCCATCAACAAAGACACGCGCCGTCTGCGCTGCCCCCAGGACATGCTCGGAACGTTTTTGCCCTCGCCCCCGCAATTCAACGGTCAGCGGACAGTATGGGCCATCATGCAGCAATACTTGAACCCGGCAGTCAACGAGATGTATTGCGCGCTCAGGGCAGGACCCACCGGGGACGTCATGCCCACGCTCGTGGTTCGCCAGTTGCCGTTCACCTCGGGCATCCTGGACGAAGCTTACCGTCCAAAAACCCCCAAGGTAGCAAATCGCAGCGTCAAGAAAGACAAGGGTGTGCAGGACTTTTCCGACTTCGAGGTAGACCTCACCGATAACCTCGTGACTCAGCCCCGCACCTTGGCTCTGACCCGGTTCACGGAACTCCCCCGGTGGCAACTTCACCCTTTGCTCATCAAGAGCGTTGACTTGGGTCGTTCTGACGCTCTGCGATTCAATTTTGTCCACATCTACGGCGAGACGGGCCTTGCCGCGCAAGACCGGACCGCATATATCGTCCGTGACCCACCGATTGCAGACGACATGGACATCATCCGCTCGGGTCTGCGACCTTACATGGCGACGGTCAATTGCTCGCCTCAGGACGCCACCATGCGCAAGGCTGGCGACTGGATGTACATCGTCAGCGACATCGTCATGGGGCAACACCTCACGCTGACCGGCACTGTCGAACTCGTTGGTATCCAGTCACCTATTTGCCCCGGAGACAACGTCGAGCTTGACGGCCACATCCTCCACATCGAAACTGTGTCGCACTCATTCAATGCGTCGGGCACTGGCGCCTTCACCTTTAGCACTTCGTTGGCCCTGAGTCACGGAGTCAAGGCAGAGCAAGCCGCTGGTGGGGATTTCTCGCTCTACAGTGGCACTTCGGTGGACGACCTGATGGCTGGACATGGTACCGAGTCGCGAGACTATACCGTCAACCCAGAGCGCCCCGAAAGCCCTCCAGTAGAGGGAACCGAAACGCCCATCAAGCCCTCAGTCAAGGTCGACCCCACTCACGCATTCGGTCACGCAGTTGACCCGAATGCCAAAAGGTAACCCATGTATCTCTCTGACGGCACCTTCATTCCATCGTACCTGGGCGTCACGAGCCGTGGCTCGGACTCGGGCTCGACGTCCATGCTCAATGACTACGTCTTGCGCTTCGGCGAGGTTAAGAAGGTCGTGTTCCCCGACGACCCTCAGAGCTATGGCAAAAATACCGTCGAGTACGAGGTCGAAGTCCAGTACCGCGAGGGCAACGGCTCGCCTGTGACGTCGATTTACCGTGGCTGCACCACGAGCACCCTGTTCGGTGGAGCGGCGGACCGGTTCCACGCGACCTTGCGGCCGGACTCCTCGGGTGGCGACTCAGCAATCGGCAACGGCAGCAAAGTGCTTTTGCTCTGCTTGTCGGGCGACCAGCAAAAGGCCATTATCCTGGGCGGCATCGAGGACCCCTCGGTAGCCCGCAAGGAGAAGAAGGACTCAGGCCACAACCTGCACTTCGAGTTCAACGGGGTCAGGTTCACGATTGACGCCGAGGGCCAGGCCACGATGACCTTCCGTGGCGCGACCAAGCCTAATGGGAAGCTCAGCGACAAAGCAGATACCGCCGCAGAGGGTTCGTTCGTCAAATTCAGCAAGAACGGGTCGATTCTTATTGGGTCTCCTAAAGAAGACCAGTCAATCGAAATCGACCACGAAAACAAATCAATTTACGTCTACGCCCAAAAGGACTGGCTTCTCCAGGTCGTCAATGGGAACGCAAGTGTTCAGGCCGCGAAAGATGTGAATTTCCAAAGCAAAAGTGGGGCCATGAATGTCAATACGGCCCTGAACGTGAACATCAAGTCTCTCGGTGTGCTCGTCGGCAGCGCCTCAGACGCCTGGCTCAAGGGCACGACTTACAGAACGAACCAAGGTGTCTTACACGCCCAAATGAGTTCGACCTTCGGTACCCTGGCCGGGCTCGTCAGTGCTGCCGGTGCGTCTTTGACTGCTGGGTCTGCCTTGAACGCCATTCCTGTCGTCGGCGGACTGCTGGCTGCACCGCTTTTCATCACCGCTGGTGTATCATTGACTTCTGCGGGACCGCTGTTCGGTGCCATGGCTGGCTACATCCAGGCCTTTGAGGGCCAGTCGTTTTCCTACTTGAGCCTGAAGAACAAGGGCGACTAACCATGGCACAAATACTCCTCAACCCCACAGACCAGGCTCTCATCGAGAGCATCAAGAACGATGCGCGTGCTCAGAACTCTGAGGGCGTGTCGATTGACACCAACGCGGACGGGACTGGCGACACCGCATACTGCCTCAAGGTGCCCTTGCCAGTTAAGAACTTCGAGCAACTGGTGCCTGTCGGGTCCGAACGCAATGCTCAGATGGAGGACATGCTTCGCAGTACGTTCGTCCCGCTCATCAGGAGAACCGGACCCATCAGATACCAGTTCTCAACTGGGTCGATTGCTCCAAGTATTTTGATTGCGGCGACGGCCATGACCCTGATGAGTGGTCCGATTGACGCGGCAAAGCGCCCGACAGTCGCCCGTGAAGTCTTCGTTGCGGCCGATTTTAGCGCTTATTCTACGGCAACCAATACAGCGATGGAATTTTGGGTTGTCGTTGATGGCACGGCTTCGGGAAGGTTCCGGTACTTCTTCAACGAAGCAAGTTCGCACAGGTGCATCACCTCAAAATGGCTCGTGACTCTGCCTGCACGCGCAGCGAACATTTCGTTGGTGGCCTCCAGGCTCTCTGGCTCGGGCACCATCACACTCGACACGGGCGATTTTGCTTCGTTGTGCGTGTGGGGGTAATCTTTAGTCCATGTCAGCCTCGAACACCCCTAACAACGCCCGGTTCTTCGGTGCCGCTACTGAAGCACAGAACGACAACATCGACGCCTTTAATGGTGGTACGATAGGTGCGGTCGTTTTGGGTGGAGTCTCTCAGCCTGTCGCCGACATTTTTTGGTCGTCCGTCGCAGCACGTGATGTTGGGTTGAACTGGGACAAGCTGTTTCCGTTCCAGTTCTTGTACCTCCGGAAGAACGGGGATTCGTACAAAATCGAGGACCGGTTTACCTTGCCGATCCCACCCCAGTCCATCAGTATTTCGACTCCGTTCGCCATCAACATGAGCATCACCCAGGGTGGCGTGCTGGAAGAGCACAACGGGGCGCCTATCCGAATCATCACGCTCCAGGGCACGACGGGCGTTTTGCCTCTCAGGGGTACTGCTGCCAAGCCCGGCGTCCTTGAATCCAACCTGACTACCATCTTCGCTGGTACCGTGACCGGCGCTCGCCAGGTGCAAACTGCCATCAGCCAGGCCCGGAACCTGGTAGGTGCAGGTACTCCTCCAGCCAACATCGTTTCTGATGCAGATCTTGAGAAGGACAACGCACTCAAGGGCACCGGGTTCTACCAGTTTTTGCTCCTGAAGCGCTTCTTGGAAGCCTATGCTGCCGCCAAGAAGGCCGGAGACAAGGACCTCAGGCTCGGGTTCGCGATTTGGAAAGAGAAAGAAATCTACCTGGTGACGCCTGCGTCGTTTGACGTCTCCCGTACAGGTTCCTCGCCGCTGGCCTACCCTTTCTCGATTTCGATGCGCGCATGGCGCCGTGTTTCGATTGAAGAGACCACCGGGGCGCAGACACCGTACGAAGGTCACGTTGGAGCCCGGGACCCCAACAAGCTCGCCCAGGCGGTGAACTTGTTGGAGTCCGGTCGACGTGTCCTGGAAGGCGTACGCAACACCCTCCAAGGTGTTCGTGCCGACATCCAACAGGTCCTTTTTACTCCACTTCGCCAGACCCTCTTGCTGGTCAAAGACATGACCGGGGTCGTCCTGACGGCGGTCGACCTCCCCACCGACATCGTTTCCGACCTCAGGGAACCCCTGATGGAAGCCGCCGCTCTGCCCGGCACCGTCTCGAACTCTCTGTCTCGTATCGGCCAGCGATTCAACAGCAACCTCAGTTCGGGACTCAGGGACCTTGCGGCAGTAGAAGCCGCGTTCCGCGACCTTTCAATCAGCAGCGGCAAGGCCGATACGGGTGCGGGTCGCCCTAGCATCAGGGACAACAAAGGCAATTTCTTCGCAGGTCCTCCGGGTCCGGGTGGCGCTGCACCCGCCAACAAAATCTCCGCAAACCCCGGCAAGAATTTCAACTTCTTCGCGACCGTTCGGCCTTCCGACCTCAACCTGCGACCTGACACCATCCGCAAAATCGAAGCAGAGCGACGCAGTGTCAAGTCTTTGAGCCGCAAGGACTTCGAAGGCTTCCGAGACGACACGTTGAGGGTCCTTTCCGACTTCGCCGACTTTGTTGGCGCAGGCAATGCCACGTTCACCTCGACCTTCGGGCTTCCGGCCCGCACGTCAAATCGCACCCCCACCGACTCTGAGTGGGAAGCCATGTACGCCCTGAGCCAGGTCGCCCAGCAGTACGACACCATGGCTGCGTCGGCCCAAATTGACCGCAACCAGACCACCAGCATGGACTACGTGGCAGGTCTCGCTACGCGCTCGGGTATCGCCTTCAAGGTCGCAAGGTCCAAGTTCGCTGCACCGTTCCCCTACGGCTACACGCTCGAAAAGCTCAGCGCCAAGTACCTCGGCACCCCCGACCGCTGGATGGAAATCGCCACCCTCAATGGGCTGCGCGCACCCTACGTTGACGAGACCGGCTTCAAGCTGAATTTGCTGACCAACGGCAACGGCAGCCAGGTCCTTGTAAGTTCGGTTGACAATTTGTACGTCGGCCAGCAAGTCTGGATGTCGAGCAATTCCGTCCGCCGCGAGACTCGCAGGATTCAACACATTTTGCAGCTTTCTGCAAGCCAATACGCCGTTTCGCTTGACGGTGCGGCTGACCTGGGTCGCTTTACGACCGTCGCGGGA
>CALMSM010000241.1 GCA_937872425.1 uncultured Candidatus Saccharibacteria bacterium | reverse complement strand
GCTCGTTGGAGTGGCGTATAACAATTTGCTCTTCGCGTTTGGCGAGACCGATGAATGGTATATCTGTATAGTTCATTTCGTCACGAGCCCGGATAGCTGCATCTAGTTGGCCCTTGCCGCCATCTATCAGGATAAGATCCGGCTTGCCCCAAGCTTTGAGATTCTTTTCGCTCAGCCGACGTTTGATTGTTTCGTGCATATTATAAAAATCGTTGTTGTGATCTTTCTTGGTTTTAAACTTCCTGTACTCTGCTTTATCACTAGTGCCATTCGTGAACACTACCATGCTGGCCACCACATCGGTACCGCTCATGTGACTGATGTCATAGCCTTCGATGCGGCGTGGAAACGCTTTGAGGCTCAGCAGATCAACAAGCTCGCCAAGCGCGTGGTCCTTGCTGATGTCCAAGAATTCTTTGTCACTAAACACAACCTGTTGAGTCAACTTTCTGAGAGCAAATAGTTGGTTTCGTGCTCGGGCTGCTTCCTCAAATTGCGATGCTTTCGCAAATTCTTGCATAGCCTTCTCTAGCTCTTTCTCTACACTACTGCGCTTGCCCTCGATAATCTTGATGAGCTTACGCAGACTCGCTCGATAATCAGTCAGAGCAGTTTTACCATCCTCGAGCCCGGGGTCAAGCCCGAGATGATAGTCGAGCGATGCCCGTGTTTGTCCAACTAACCTGCGGGTGGCAAAGGGGAATACCTTGCGAAGCAGTTTAAGCGCAATACGAACACCCTGTGTGCTGTAATATGGGCCAAAGTAGCGTGCGCCATCATCGAGTGGTCTTCGAGTAGTCGTCACTGTTGGGTAATCACTATCATAATCTATACGTATGTAACTAAGTGCCTTGTCGTCACGTAGCAAGATATTGTATCGCGGCATATACCGGCGAATCATCTCTGCCTCCAGAAACAGCGCCTCAAGTTCGCTATCTACCACCATCCAATCCGTATCGACGATTTCAGCAATGAGTGCATCAGTTTTGGCATCACGAATACGTAATTTCTGGAAATACTGCCGTACACGGTTGTTCAGCCGTGCCGCCTTGCCAACATAAATGATGGCACCCGATTTATCCTTATGGAAATACACCCCTGGATCTTTAGGGAGTTCTTTGAGCTTTTGCTGCAATGCGGCGTTCATACGGGCATTATACCGCGAGATCTGCTGTAACGTGGTCCTGAGCACAGAGCATGTGGGTCGGCGCGCAGCCTTCACACGACAGATGGAGCCGATTGCAAGTCTTGTCGGCACAATTGACATAGTTGCTGGTATTGCCACCGCAATGCTCGCATTCACCAATGTCACGAGACGAATCGCTAAATCGGTGCGTCATGCGGCCATCAAATATATACAACGTACCGTCCCACAGGCCGTCATCGCCGTACTTTTCACCATACTTCACGATTCCGCCGTCTATTTGGTAGACCTCCTTGAAGCCTCGGTTTTTCATGAGCACACTGAGTATCTCGCACCGAATCCCGCCCGTACAATAGGTAATGATTGGCCGTTCTTTAATTGCGTCGTATTTGGG
>CALMSM010000240.1 GCA_937872425.1 uncultured Candidatus Saccharibacteria bacterium | reverse complement strand
TCCAACTCCTGGAGATTGGCAAGACATCCTGGCCAAGCTGAAAGGCACCCACAACACGCTGTATGGCATCGCTCGAATGGCGAATCCCGTGCTATCTCCGGGTACTATTACGCTTGAATTCAGCTTTCCGTTTCATCAGAAGCGGGTAAGTGAAGCTCGCTACACACAGATACTCTCATCCACTGCCGCTGAAGTACTGGGCTACAACGTCTCTATAAAAGTCACTCTGAATAAGTCCGCCCAAAGCGCACCTGCCGAGCAAACAAGCCCAACACCACCGGCTAGCCTCGGCAAAATTACCGAAATCTTCGGCAATGACGTCTCCGTCGACACTGCATAATGCTCATGATTGCCGTTTGTTTGTCAACTAGTTACTATACATAGACATGGATAACAAAGCCGTACTTCCACCCCAGAACGTCGATGCCGAAGCATCGTTGCTCGGCGCTCTGCTTATCGATACCGATGCGCTCGTTCGTATCGCAGACAAAGTATCGGCGCAGGACTTCTACGACCCAAAGCATCTGCTCATCTATCAGGCTATCCTCGACCTGTACGAACTACGTAGTGCTATTGATGTCCTGACCCTGTCTAACCACTTGAAGGGAGCGGGCAATCTCGATGACGCAGGTGGATCATCATATCTCACAGAACTGACGAACTTCGTGCCAACCGCCGCACATGTCGAACAGTATGCCGAAATCGTGGCCCAGAAAGCACTGCGGCGTAAACTCATCAAAGCCGCTCAAGACATCACTAGCATGGGCTTCAACGAGTCCAATGCGTTGCAGGAGTTGATTGAAGATGCGGAATCGCGATTGTTTGAGGTTAGCCAGCGTCATATCAAACAAGACATCGTCAGCATAGAAACGATTTTAGGTGACAGTTTTGACCGGCTTGATGAACTTCATCGAGACAAAGGTAAAATCCGCGGTGTCCCGACGTGCTTCCGCGACATGGATAACATTCTGGCCGGTTTGCAGCGATCTGACTTGTTCATCCTAGCGGCGCGTCCAAGCATGGGTAAAACCGCTTTGTCACTGAACCTGGCGCAC
>CALMSM010000239.1 GCA_937872425.1 uncultured Candidatus Saccharibacteria bacterium | reverse complement strand
ACGATGCAGCAACCAACACCTACAAACGTAGTGAGGGTGGCCAACCACACACCGATGATAGATCCGGTACACAACTTGCGCCAAAAGTCGTCGTGGCCGTTGTAATGCCGCATAGCTATGCAGGTATTTACTCCGTCTACCAAACGAACGGCGCCGGCAAAGCATACGTATTCCAGAACGGTACCGTCACCGAAGCAAGCTGGAACAAAACCAACCGTGATACTCAGCTCACACTGGTTGATGGTGCAGGCAAAGCCATTGGGCTTAATCCTGGTCAGACCTGGATAACACTCGTTGGTGACACAGGACAAGTTACCTACACCCCATAATCACGCTATGGAATACCTCCGGCAAACCACACACCAAATATTCAAAAACGTCTACCTGGTCACGTTTTTGAGCCAAGTGGTCATAGCAGGAATCACCTATGCGGCATACGTAAGTGAGATAGCCTCCGGCATATTGCTTGGTCTGCTATGGTTTGCGCTGGCTACACTCGCTGCATTTGTTGTCGCTAAGTCAGCTGCATCACTAGCCGGCATACCCCTCGGTGCTGTCCAGGACGCAATCATGCACGTCTCTCCATCAACCCACGGTGTAGCCGCGCCAAAAGTAGAGACCCTCAGTATCGGTCGAGCATTCGTAACCAATCTTGCCCAGCAGGTCCACGACATAGGGAGTATCCAAACCGATCAACAAGATGCTCTCTACAAAGACCGCGTCACACAAGCCACAAGTGTACTGGCACATATACCGCTCCCGCTATTTGTGTTTAGCAAAAACCAACAGGTAACATTTGCGAGCGACGCAGCATTTGGCTATATAGGCGTCAACAGCACACAACTGCTTGGTAATTCGTTATACGAGGTTGTCGACCTGGAGTTTTCAAGCGACTTTACACTTGAAACATGGGTAGCGGAGTGCCAAGCCAACAAAGCTACAGACACAGCCTACTGGCAACGCGTACGCGTACGCTCCAAGACCAATCCTGAGCTCCAAAAACAGTGCGATATCGCCGGGTCATACAGCCGTGACAACTCTGTTGGTGTTGAGTTTGTTATTACGCTATTTGACCATACAGCTGAGTACGACCAGGATGATCAGTCTATGAACTTTGTCGCCCTTGCGGTGCACGAACTCCGCACGCCACTTACCATCATGCGTGGTTACATCGAAGCATTTCAGGAGGAGCTTACGGGCAAGATGGATGCAGCCACAGCACAATATCTAGACCGACTTCAGGCTTCCGCACAACACCTATCGTCATTTATCAATAACATCCTAAATGTTGCTCGTATCCAGGAGAACCAACTCGCTGTCAAACTCAGCGAAGAAAACTGGGCAAATCTCATAAGCCGTGCGTGTGAAGACATGGAGATTCAAGCTCGATCGCGAAACAAAATCATCGTTCAAACCATTGACCCAAATTTACCAACCGTTGGAGTCGACCCGATCACCATCTACGAAGTGGTTTGTAATCTCCTTGAGAATGCTATCAAATATAGCGCCGCCGACGCCGACAAAGAAATCAATATTAGCGCCCACCTTACCAACGACGGCTTAGTAGAAACTTCGATTCAAGATCATGGTGTTGGCATACCCGCAAGCGTACTCCCCACGTTGTTCGAAAAGTTCCATCGCAATCACCGCAATCGGTCCCAGATTAGCGGCACTGGGCTTGGGCTATACATTAGCAAGGCTATTATCGAAGCACATGATGGAAGTATCTGGGTCAATTCCACTGAGGGCGAAGGCAGCACATTCAGCTTTACTGTATTGCCATATCAATCGCTTGCCGATAGCCAAAAAAGAGGCGATAATACGGGCATGACCCGCGCAGCACACGGCTGGATCAAAAATCACTCAATGTACAGAAAGTAGTCACACGCCATGGAACCCAAAGCTCGCCCTAATCCCGTGCACGTTCTCCTCGTCGAAGACGAACAGTTCATTAGCGATCTCTACGTTCGCACACTAGAAAAGTCGAACTATAAAGTCACCGTGGTAGTAGACGGCAATGAAGCATTAGCCATGGCAAAAACAGATGAATACGATGTCATCTTGCTTGATATCATGATTCCCAACCTGACCGGTACAGAAATCCTACGCAGACTCAACGACAAAGCCGAAACACCTTCGCTCCATGCAAAGATTATCGTAACCACGAACCTAGAGCTGGCAGAACCCGTCCGTGAAAGCATCGAAGCCCAAGCCGATGGCTACATCGTCAAAGCAGAAGTTACTCCCCGCGAGCTCGGCGTCTTCCTGGACCAACTCGAACTCTAGTTGCTTGACATAACCACAAGCATTGTTGTATATTTCATCACATAGCATGTGAGTGTGCTCGCGAAAGATAAAAACAGGGATAAAAATGAAAAAATGCAGCGTATTAACCATTTTGTTGGTTAACCTTTTGGCCTTATTTGCTTTTGTGGCACCCGCCGGAGCGGCAGGCAATCGAATAGTATTCAGCAGCGACCGTACCGGAACCCAAGAAATATTCACAATGGACGAGGACGGCAGCAATATAACGCAAGCCACCAGCCTAGGGGCAACCTCTAGTCTGGCATCATGGATACCATCATCTAACTCTATCCTGTTTCGATCTAATTCTACGGGCAATTATGATTTATTTACCGTGAACAGTGACGGGACCGGGCTCACAAATCGCACAAACTCACCCGGAGATGAGAGTGGCTCGCTTGCGTCACCCAACGGCTCACACGTTGCCTATCTACGTGACGACGGTGGCGGGACATTTAGCCTAAACGTACTTAACCTCTCTGACAATACTACAAGCCTTGTAAATGCTGGATTCACAGGGTTCTGGTGGCTTTCTGAGACCGAACTAGTCATCTACGAAAATCAAGGCAGTGGCTGGGAGCTCTACCGCATGAACACAGACGGGACAGGGAAAACTCCACTTACCAACGATACGGGCAATAGCTTTTTTGCAACCGTATCCCCCGATGGCCAGCGAATCGCGTATTTCTATAGTGACGTACTAGGCTCAGAACTGAGGGTTATGGATAGTGATGGCACGAACCAGGCTACGCTCACACCAATAAGTGACTCTGGCATATCCTCAACAGTCGGCCTGCCAATGTGGTCACCAGACAGTACAAAGCTGTTATTCCTATTTAACGATACGGGTAGCACCAACCCACTTATGCGAATAGCTGTGGACGGGAGTGGGCTCAACACTCTTGGCTCAATAACCGGAAGTGGGCTATGGGGACCAACTGGGGAAAATATATGGTACAGTCAGCCAGTGAGTGGGTTCACTGAGCTATTCACTGCTGATACAACCGGGAACAATGCAGTAAACCTTACGAACTCTGGGGCCAATAATGAAATCTTTCTATCCGCTTTCGTGTTCCAGTCTGGATTGAATGACCCCGACCCGGAAACACCTCCAGCCACCTCTATACCCTCAAAACCCCCAGTGGCAACTCTCGCTGCATCTGGTACGTCACTCGCAACAGCAACGGGCAGTCTATTAATTCTTGGCAGTATCTTGGGGCTCAGAGCACGTCGTACTCGTTATTTCATTCGCTAGTT
>CALMSM010000238.1 GCA_937872425.1 uncultured Candidatus Saccharibacteria bacterium | reverse complement strand
AAGCGGACAAGCCGCCACGTTTCTACCACACACTAAGTCCGTTTGATATGGTATCTAAAAAAGCGCCAGATAGGGCCATTGTATTTGAGAATGGCGAACTACTTCTGGACATGGATTTTACGGACTATGTGCCGCTGCGAACAGCCGCAATGACAACTCTGGTTTTGCCCACAGTTGGCGTTAAATCACTGAAAGATAAGAAGATTGTTATTTTTGGTGTCGGTAAAGTCGCCCAGCAGTCGGTCAAATTACTCAAATTGGTATACCCTGAACTATCTGAGCTATGGTGTGTTTCTAAGAGCAGCAAGCTTGATGTGATATCCAATCTCGCAAAGAGCCTAGATGTTACCGTACATCATGCCGATTCTAACAACCTCAGCGAGTTCGATATAATCATTTGCCACACATCGGCGGATGCCCCCGTACTAGACAAGGCTGCAAAGAGCAGTCTCAAGACTGGCGTTTTCATAGCGACGTTCATTTCTTCGACTGAACACGGGGAGGTCGACGATGATTATTACGACTCTGGGTCTGCGAACATCGTATGCGACTGGGAGCCAACGAAGACAGGCGCTAAAGACCTAAACAGAGCACTCGCAAGCGGTGCCGTGAGCGATGACAGTGTCATTGTGCTCAAGGATCTCCTGACAGGTCTGAGCAAGATTGACCCGTCAAAACAGAGAACCATTTATCGTTCAGTGGGCACCCCGATTCAGAACCTAGCTGTTCTTCAACTCCTAGTTTAGCCCATAATGAACGGCTACAAAGCGGTGGTATACTGGCTTTAATGAAAGAGGTCATTGGTTTTGCTGCAGTAGTGCTGACGTTTGTCGCCTATATTCCGTATTATCGAGATATATTGAAGGGCAAGACCCACCCACATATCTACAGTTGGTCATTGTGGTGCTTGATGACAATTTTGATTGTTGCATTACAAATAAAAGGTGGCGCTGGTGTCTCAACTCTCGTCACAGCCTCAGCAGGTTTGCTCTGTGTCGGGGTTATTGTGCTAAGTCTCAAAAATGGTAAGAAAGATATAAAAAAGTCAGATACCGTGGCTGCAATACTTTCTCTAGTCGCAATTATTTTTTGGCTCATTATTGATCAGCCAAATGTATCCATCGTCCTTGTCGTAGCTGCTGACTTATTGGCCTTCTACCCTACGGTAAGAAAATCTTGGAAGCAGCCCTACGCAGAAACCCTTTCTTTATTTATCACTAACTCAGTCCGGTTTGCTTTAGCACTACTGGCAACAGAGAATTATACGCTGCTAGCAACGCTTTGGCCTGCGGCTTGGGTGGTTGCGAATAGCTTGTTCTCAATCATGCTTGTTCTTCGGAGAAAGCGAGTCTAATGGCCCCTATCGGTATGTATAGTGGTTTTCGAGATACGGTTCAAAAAAAAGGGCGGGAACTATATCGGGATATGGCGTGGCGGGTCGATACTCGGCCGTACTATATTTTAGTATCCGAGATTATGCTACAGCAGACACAAGTTGCACGCGTTGAGGTGAAGTTTGCGGAGTTTATTGATCGATTCCCAGACATTCAATCACTTGCCGCTGCGCCGCTTGGTGACGTGCTGAAGCTATGGAGTGGGCTGGGGTATAATCGGCGTGCCAAGTTTTTGTGGCAGGCTGCACGCATGGTAATGAATGATTTTGACGGTGATATCCCAAGCACAAAGCACGACTTAGTGAAGCTCCCGGGTGTCGGCGAGAATACTGCTGGGGCACTGTTGGCGTATGCGTTTAATCAACCTGATGTGTTTGTGGAGACGAATATTCGTACGGTGTATATTCATCATTTCTTTGCCGATCGTTCTGACGTAAGTGACAAAGAAATTTGCAAATTGGTTGCAGAAACACTCGATGCAAAACACCCTCGCGAGTGGTATTGGGCACTGATGGACTATGGTGTTTGGCTAAAGAGCCAAAAGCTTGGCCGAATCACGCGGAGCAAGCACTACACTAAGCAATCAAAGCTATCAGGGAGTTTGCGTGAAATGCGCGGGCATATCCTCAAGGCTCTGGCAGAAGACCACCTTGGCACTAAAAAACTTAAGGTAGCCGTCCAAGCTGATGAGCGATTTCAGCCAGCACTGGACTCGTTGAGCGCTGAGGGCTTGATTGAGAAAACATCGCAATCCTGGCATCTTCCCAACTAGAGTGCAGGATTGTAGATATTACATGGCAATATCTTCGCCTTAGATCTAATTTTGGCCTACAATGAGCAGTCCATGAGACAAGCACAAGCTTTGCAGATAATGATGAATGGCGCCAATGTGTTCCTAACCGGAGCACCAGGTGCGGGCAAGACATACGTGCTCAACAAGTTTATTGAGCAGGCAACTCGCGTGCACAAGACAGTTGCCGTCA
>CALMSM010000237.1 GCA_937872425.1 uncultured Candidatus Saccharibacteria bacterium | reverse complement strand
ACGGTACTCCGTCCTTGCCGGTGTCTCCGCCTGTTGCGTCGATCCGCAACTCGTCTGGGACACTTGCGTACTCCAAGGAAATGCCTATCCTGGAAAAGGAGGGAGCGGCGATCGGAACGTTTGCCGCTCGGGTGTTTCTCGGGACAGGGTTCCTTGCTGGCGGGTACACGGTGCAGTGCGCGTTCACGGTCGGCTCTGACACATTCATCGAGCACCGGTCGTTCGAGATAGTCCCTGGCGGGTCAACGAACGGCATGGGCCTTGGGATGTGCTTTTACCGAAGGCCAAATGCCAACCACGTTGTCTACCAGGTCGAGGGTGGCAGGGTTTTGATGGGCAGGAGCCCCCGGGTCAACTAAGGAGCTGAGATGGCTATCGTGATTCCTGATGCCGCCAAGATCCCCTGGATGAAGCGGATGTTGTACGATAACGCTGGCAGCGAGAACATCTCGCTCCGGCTGTTCAAGACCAACGTTACCCCAGCCGACAGCGACACGGCTGGCAGCTACACCGTCGCCGACTTCACGGGCTATTCCAACTTCACGCTCACGAGCACACAGAGCGGGTCAACGTGGCCCGTGCCGACGGTGTCGTCAAACAAAGGCACTGCCACCTACCAGACCACGGCAACATGGACGGCCACCACCGACCAGACTATCTATGGCTGGTACATGGTATTTGCCACGAGCGGCACCATCGCTGCCTCCCAGTCATTTGGCGCTGGCAAGCCGCTGGTGGGCGCCAATAGCGATCAGCTATCCATTATCCCAAGGCTGCAACTGGACGACTTCTGATGATTGCCGCCCCTCTCAAGCTATGGCCCGGAAGATGGGTCAAGTTCGCCGACGCCCAAAACTTCTTTCCCGAAGCGTTCCACGCCAAGGACGGGAGAGTGGTTGGCATTTACTGCCAGGGCAACTACGACTCCAATGTTCCGTACATCGCTGTCGTTGATGAAGAAGGGTTTAATCTGGTCATGAATATCTCCGGTGCTCCCGAGGAGGCGAAGGTTGCAGTCAACCAGCCGTTCCTCGCTGGCGTGGTCGACCGGCGAGACATACCGCCCAATCGAATCAAGCATCTTCCTCCAGAGTGGCAGCCGAGGCAGTAATGGCAGCGATCGGCGATGGCGTTGGCGACTATCTTCGGACGGCAGCGACCTTCACGCCGCTGACGGCAGCGTACTCATGGGCATTCTGGTATCTGCCGACTGGAGCCCCAGCAAGCGGGGGAACGTCCCGCCATCCTTTTGCCCTGACAAACTCGGGCGGCAGCAACCCGAACGGGTACGACATCAATTTCGCGTGGGATCACAACGACGCAGCGTTCTACAAGGCAGCAATCCATCACAACGCAGCAGGCGGCACGTTCGCCAAGGCCCAGCACCCTGGGACGCCTGCCTCAAGCGGGTGGCATCATGTTGCTGCCGTGTTCAACGGCACAACCCTCAAGCTTTACTACGATGGCATCGAGGTGGCGAGCGTCGCAGCATCCGCTCCTCCTTCCGGGGACGGCAATCCAGAGCTGACGGTCTGCTCGTACAACAACGTGACTGGATTCGACGATCAGGCAGTTGCCGAGATGGCGATCTGGTCAGTGGCGCTGACGGCGGCGGAGGTCTACTCGGTCGCGACAGGAACCGCAGCCAGCTCTGTCCAGGGCGGGTCGCTCGTGTCGTACAGCCATCTGAACGATGGCGACATCACGACAACCGGGAACGCTTTGACCAACTCCGGCACCGTCATCAACACCACGTATTTCTTTGGGCAGACTGGCGGACCTGCGATTGGCGGAGAGAATCTGTCAGCGCCAGCAGTTTATACCTGGGAGCCGAGTGGCGGGCCTGCGATTGGCGGCGCCAACATGATCTCCCCAGCGGTTTATGGTTGGACGCCGACTGGTGGCGTGGCTTTTGGCGGGGCGAATATGGTGGCGCCCGTCGTCTACAACTGGACGCCTTCGGGCGGGCTGGCGATTGGTGGACCTGACCTTAGCGCCCCAACGGTGTATCATGAGACCATGTCCGGAGGGATGTCGATCGGCGGCACTTCGGACGCTTTCCTTCTCCTTGGCAACGGGGCGTTCGTGATTGCCGAGGAAAGATCCATGGCGCAGACAAAGCGATGATCGAAAACTTCTCCGACGATGGCACCGGCGAGATTGCCAAGGCCGCGGGCGCCGAAGTGCTGCGGCTGGAGCCAGGCCAGGGCGGCGGGAAATCGCAGGCCATG
>CALMSM010000236.1 GCA_937872425.1 uncultured Candidatus Saccharibacteria bacterium | reverse complement strand
CCATATGATAAGTATTCAGATTATCATATGGTTAGGCTCCAGCCACTTACAAGTATAGACCCGAATCAGCCTAAAATAAAGCTATAAAGTGACTGGATTGTGTGGCTTATAACCGGACTGATTACTGGGAACAATATTAATATAAAGAGAACTATGGCCATAATTCCGGCTCGCTCTATCTTGTACATAAGTTTTTGTAGAGGTTCTGGAGCAAACGCATACAGCAACCGCGAGCCATCCAGCGGCGGAAATGGAATCATATTAAAGACGAATAAACCAACATTGATATAGAAGAAATAAAGTACCATTGTTAGCCCCCAGCCAGAGACAATCAAGCCATTGGCACGAAGTATAAGCGCCGCGATACAAGCGATTGCCAGGTTTGTAAGAGGTCCCGCCAACCCGACCAAGGCCAGACCATTTTCTCCACCCTTCAAACGGCTAACGTTGATTGGGACTGGCTTTGCAGCCAAGATTGGTTGTGAGCCCAACAACATAAGCACAAGCGGGAGTATCACTGTAAGGAATGGATCGATATGCTTGAGAGGGTTTAGTGATATTCTACCCCGAGAATGCGCTAAATCGTCACCCAGCTGCATTGCAACATAGGCATGCATGAGTTCGTGTATGGCCGTCGACATAAATATGACAAATAACACGAGCAGGATGGTAAGTGGATCACTAAAATCGTACATCCATACCAGTATACCCTATATCCTTGACCTCCAGAGGCAAATACCCTATAATTGGGCTTTGAATATCGAATAGATTGTAAGTAAGGATAGATATGCAGAAATGTGAACTCACCGGCAAAGGCAAACAGTATGGAAGCAACATCAGCTTCTCTATGCGCCACACCAAAAAAGTCTGGAAGCCAAACCTCCAGAAGAAGACTTTCATGCTTGATGGCAAAAAAGTCACCATGAAGCTAAGTACACAGGCCATCCGGACTCTGAAGAAAAAGGGTATCCTCACCCCGTACGTAGCCGCCGAAACTAAATAGCTCCTAGCCGCCCATCAAAAAGGCCCAGATAACCTGGGTCTTTTTGTAAATATCGAAGTTGTACTACTGGCGTTCAAGCACGATAAGCTGCATCACCTCTGGCAACTCACCTTCTTTGAGCTTCAACTTTGGTGCAGTCTCA
Source organism: uncultured Candidatus Saccharibacteria bacterium (assembly GCA_937872425.1). GTDB lineage: Bacteria > Patescibacteriota > Saccharimonadia > Saccharimonadales > CALMSM01 > CALMSM01. The sequence goes on along the minus strand of CALMSM010000236.1, from coordinate 3,920 downwards.
GCCGGCTCCATTCCAAGCTCTTTCAGCGCTTCCTCGAGTGAAAGCTGTGGCACCTCGTAATTTATCGCCTTGTCAGCGTAATGTGTTGGGATAATAATCTTTGGTTCGATTGCTTTAATCACTTTGAGCGCACCGATTGGGTCAAGCGTAAAGCCACTGCCGCCGACCGGCACAAGCAGTATATCGACAGTCCCCAACTCTTCGAGCTCGTCACCAGTTAGGTCGGGATGAACGTGGCCCAAAGCAACTATTCGGATATCGCCAGCGTCAATCTTGAACATAGATGACGTAAACTTACCCTCCTCATCCATATGCGCACGCGCACTAACACCATGGATAGAGATACCCGACACTTCATACTCTCCAGGGGCGTCGATAACAATCTGCGCCTTAGGAGTATTTTTAGTTACACTAGTATAGATTGCAATGTCATCTGGCTTGGTGATGCTTTTTAGCCCCAATGAGGCCAAATTATCATCAATCGTAACCGCAGCCTTTTTGGTACTAATCCGCAGGCAGTTTGCCCCGTAAAATTGTAATTCCATCTAGTGTCTACTCCTTTTCTTTGGTTTTGGTTGGTTTTGGCTTAGCCGCTGGCTTTGCTTGCACCAAATAATTCTTATCCATAACAACCTGACTTTTTGCCTCAAGCACTAACGACAAGAACTTGTCATGAATCTTTTGGCGATACATAAACTCGTCAGTGGTCATAACCGCATAACGCAACTCTTTGGATTCTTTGGATTCGAGCTCAACAATATACTTAGCGGCTTGGCTCTGGCTCAAACTGCCCACCAGCAACACATCAATACCGCTTCGGTCATCACGGGTTAATACCCCAGTGAGCAGCAACAAATCAACGCCCCTAACACCTGAGGTATCTTGACTGGAAACCTCCGCAGACTCTTCACCTTCCGCTGCAGCAGCCATAGGTACTCCACCGAATATCGCCTTGAGTGGCTCATAGTACTCATATGTCTGGCTAACTTCGTAATACAGTTTGTTGTTGCTCGTATCAGACGTGACAATGCCAATGCTTATGAGATTTGCAAGCTCACGGCGCACGGAGTTAATCTGTTCATCTATCTTGCGAGTAATCTCACGAACATAGAATGAACGATTTGGATTGGTATAAAACATCTGCAGAAGTTTCACCCTTGTTTTTGACCCAAATAATTGCTCAATCATGAGCTCATTGTAACAGACCCATGCGCGAATACTACTGTTTTTTGTTCAAGAACGTTGTCACAATAGCAACAGCATCACGGGGGTCGTCTACCCAATGAATACTTTTGTTGCGTTTGAACCACGTACGCTGCCTCCGGGCTAACTGATAGTCGTTCCGAGCGAACATTTCCTTTGCCTCATCCAAGCTTTGATTACCATCAACATACCCTCTAAATGCCTTATACCCGGTGCTCAACATCCCTGGCGCATCCCAACCAAAAATCTTGTGAAGGTGCTCGACTTCAACCAGCAAACCATCAACAATCATCGTATCGATTCGCTCCTTAATGCGCTGTTTGAGTACATCCATGTCCGGCTGTAGTCCTATGACAAGCGTGTTACGCCTGATTTGCTTACTACTGCTTGGCGTTGCTCCTCCCGTTTCGATTACACGCATAAGATGACGTGGATTATTCTCGTTGGTGGGAATAGGCAAATCTTTCTCCAGAATCTCAGTTTGCAGCTGATCAACCGATAACATATTTAGCCTTGCTCGCTCGGCCGGCTGCGCTACAGGCAAAAAATCAAAATCAAATAACAATGCATCAATATACAGGCCGGTTCCCCCAACAACTATTGGTACCTTGCCACGACCAGCAATGTCTTGAATTGATTCCTCGGCCATAGATTTGAACTGTGCTGCGCTATACGCCTGATTCGGCCCAATAAGATCCAGCCCAAAATGTAACACTTTTGTGCGGTCCTGCATGGTTGGCTTGGCAGTTCCAATATCCATACCCTCATATACCGTTCTGGAGTCAGCACAGATTAGCTCTCCACCAAACTGTTGGGCTAGCTCCATGGCAAGTGCAGACTTGCCCGAAGCTGTAGGCCCAAGAATGACTACAAGTGGGGGGAAGCCAAAAATCATACGCCGCTCCAGTGGTGCTTGCTCATAGTTACCTTGCCACCAATAACGGTCACTCCCTCGGCTTGCAGCACGGCTTCATGGCCAGCCACACCGCCTGGGTAACCTTCAGCCAGTGACCCATCGGCCTTCACCACCCGCTGCCAAGGCAAATTTGGGCTGCCAAAGTGCGCTACTCCACCCACAATACGTGCTGCACGAGGGCTCCCACACAAGGCGGCAATCTGGCCATACGTCATGACCTTACCAAGCGGAATCTGTGCAACGATTGCATACACTCTATCCCGGAATCCACTAGCTATATTCTCATCCACATGGTCCTCCTACAGTGAAGACTTCCGAACACGGCCTTTTGCTTCGTGCGCAATACTTTTGAGGAATGCCTCGAACTGATACGACTTCTCCGGGCGGCCCTCAACAGCTATATCAGAGCGAATTCGTGGCGTAAGCTCTTTGGTCTCAAGCTCTTTCTCGCCAATCACCACAGAATATGGCACTTTCATAACCTCACTATTACGAATCTTTTTACCTACCGATTCGTTTGATCGATCAACATGAACACGCACGCCCTGCTCACGAGCAATCGTTGCAATTTCATCAACAAATTCGTCCAACTCGGAAGAATCTTTCACCTGTATCAGCCGCAGTTGTTCTGGTGCCAGCCAGATCGGGAACCGTCCTGCGGTGTGCTCAATATATACCGACAAAAAGCGCTCAATAGAGCCAAGTAATGCCGAATGAATCATCAGTGGTCGCTGCGGGGTGCCGTCTTCAGCCGTGTATTCTAGCCCAAACCTCTCAGGCATAACAAAGTCTAACTGAACTGTTGCGACCTGGTGTTCTCGCCCAATTGCATCGGTAGCCATAAAGTCTATCTTTGGCCCATAGAATGCTGCCTCACCATCTTGCTCAAAATACTCGAGCTTGTTGGCAATAACTGCGTTCTTGAGCTGATCTTGGGCACTTGCCCACAACTTTAAATCACCAAGATATGCATCACTATCATCTCGATACGATAGCCTAACACGAAGCTTCATATCCACCGTGGCGTAGAGTTCGTTAGCCGCTGCAAGCAGATTATTGATAACATCTTCAATCTGGTCCGGCCTGCAAAAAACGTGACTATCGTCTTGAGTGATAGAACGCACACGGCTCAAGCCACCAAGCTCACCTGACTTCTCGTCCCTATAGACAGTGGTGGTCTCGAGATAGCGTATAGGCAGGTCTCGGTATGAGCGTGGTCGGCTAGCATATATACGAGTATGGTGCGGGCAGTTCATTGGTTTCATGACGAGCTCGTCTGAAGTCTCTTGGCTTTTGACAAGAAATAGCTCGTCGCCAAATTTTGCCCAGTGCCCAGAGGCTTCATACAACTCTTTCTTGGTAATGTGAGGAACGAACACTTTTTCAAACCCAGAGCGCTGCCTTAGCTCGTTGGAGTATTTCTCTAAGCCCTCACGCAGTACCGTTCCGCGAGGTGTGAACATTGGTAGGCCAGAACCTACCATATCACTAAACACAAACAGGTCGAGTTCCACACCAAGCTTACGATGGTCACGTTTTTTGGCTTCTTCTTTAAGACGTTTTGTCGAATAGTTACCTGGGCCTTTTGATAAAATTGCTATATTCATAATTCTTCTGGCCTCCCTTCTTCTTCGTCTTTCGGGAATTCGATATTATATGTCTTTTTTAATTCTACTCTATTTATATCGCTAATTGACGTATCTACCAAGAACCTACCACTTAACATTTTTCGTCCAAGAAGAATTGGATATATTTTTTTAGACCTATCGGCAAGCGTGAATGTCGCGATAAATACTTTAGG
>CALMSM010000235.1 GCA_937872425.1 uncultured Candidatus Saccharibacteria bacterium | reverse complement strand
GACCGACCTGACGCCTGCTCAAGCAGTAATACGTAAATACAACCCAACGACCAATGTATACAGCAGCATAACCGGTGCTGGTGTCACTGAAACGACCTATGAAGGCCAGCATGCGCTGCGAGGCCAGATTCTTTGACGGCAGAGTGACACGTAATGGTGGTGCCGTCAGGTGTGGTTATCTGGATAGCCTTACTATTTTCTGGGTTTACAAGATTGACTGATGGGGTGCTAGGGTCAGGCGAAGCGCCAGTAGTGATGTATGCATTCTCTAGCCCAGCTACGATTGCATCTGTACCATCACTATTGAAATCAATAGACTGCCACGTGTTGGTATCTTCGTAAGTTTGACCAGGGTCTTCTGCGTGCCAAGTAGCTCCAGAATCAGTAGAAATACGCACTTCATCCTGATTTAGGACGGATACGACTGTCCCGTCATCAGACATTGCTGCGTCAACCCACTGACTTGTGCTTACGTCACCAGTAGTCTCTTCGGCCCAGGTATCACCACTATTGTCTGAGATAAAGACCTTGGCAGCCTGTTCGCCGTCATAACTATTGGCCGCTGCGACTATCTTCGTTCCGTCTGATGATAAATCGTGCTTTACGTCATATACACCGTCTTCAGGGTTTGGTGAGATGTCAGACCAGTCGGCGCCGTTATTTTCTGTTCGATAAAGTTGGGTGTCGTAATCATGTACATTTTCACCGCCTACAAGCATGGTGTCGCCATCGTCAGATATGGACACAGACTTTATGTGCCATACGTCTGGTACGCTCACGGTTGTCCAGCTGGCACCACTATTTTCACTAACGTATACTCTGTCGTACTCGTCGTCGTTAATAGCAGCTATTTTGGTGCCGTCGCCGGAGACTACAACTGACTGCCAGTCAGTGACTCCAGCAGGAGTTACATCATCCCAGGTGTCGCCGCTATCTACGGACAAAACTATCTTGCCGTTTTCGCCACTGAACCCTACGAAATTATTCCCCCACTCACTAGTCGCGGCCATGACCTGACCGTTGTTTGAAACATCAACTGATGTCCACTGGTTTTGCACGCCAGGGTCTGCCTCATTGGCGACATTTTCCCAGGCTGCCCCTGAGTCGGTAGAGATATACAACGGGCTCTCTTGTTGATCTCCTTCTTCGCCTCCGTGGAGGACACTGAGCATGAGGGCACTGCCGTCAGCAGAACGAGCAGCTGATGTGTACTGACCACCAAGTCTGTTAACATCTTCTTGTTTTTCCCACTCAAAAGAGTTTCCGGCTGCATATACTCGAGCCAACAATGCTGGCCTTGTGGCTGTCATCACTGCGCTTGCGGTTAACCCGGCAAGCACTATTTTTGTTCTATGATTTTTTCTACCCCTGACTATAGCCATCGTGCATCACTCCTGTTGACTTACTTAAGGATAACTATAATCATTCCTGTAGCTAAGCACAAGTAGTAAAAGAAGGATTTCTCAGCAGCTGTTGCATGAGCAGATCTAATTGATTGTGTTTCTCTGCCCTGCTTACGCGAAGCTCCGTTTGCCATGAGAGTTTGGTCGTTCTATGCCACGCATTTCAATTTTGCAGGTTTTGCAACGTCCACACTCTATCGGTTTGCCGTCTGCATAATGTGGGGTTCTACATGACCATGTAATAGCCGCGAGCTCTGGTGGCACAGTCTTGTATACTTCTTCT
>CALMSM010000234.1 GCA_937872425.1 uncultured Candidatus Saccharibacteria bacterium | reverse complement strand
CCGCTGGCCATCTCCAGGTCAGCGCCACGGTAGCCGGCGAACTCCTGATAGCTGTCACGTGCGCCAACCTGCGGTAAACTTGTCCCTCCGAGCGATGGTGTACTAATTGCCACGCTGCACCCCTTGCATTACATGCACGCATGTGCTATACTTTTCTCTAGATGTCCCGGCAGGACTAGATTGCAAAGCGTTTTTGTTTGCCGACAACGGTCGGCTATCTTCCAGCAAGCTAAACGCTTTGCAAGTCTCTGCCGGGACGGAAGATAGCCGACCGTTGTCGTTTGGTGACAAACGATGGCCACGGTTTGGCCCGGATAGGCTAGGCGCGTTATGGCATGGCGGAGCAGGGCATGGGAAGTATGAACTATCACCAATACATTGCATCAGCCGCATGGAAGGCGAAACGTGCCGAACGCTTGCAGATTGACGCCGGCTTGTGTGTAGTCTGCAAGCAGCCCGCCGCCGAGGTGCATCACCTAACGTATGATCGGCTTGGCGATGAAGACGTGCAACATGACCTAGTGTCAGTGTGCCGCAAGTGTCATCACCACTTTGACGATTTGGAACGTTTCCACAGGTATCAACGGCGACAACGTGCCGTAGATATAGCGAATCAATCTTTTTCACCTTACCGGCAGGAGGTAAGAAATGGCTTGGCAGAAGATGCAGTTTCGGCTGACGGGCGATGCGCCCATGATTCAGCACAACGGACAGACCGCCGACCCGCTCAATCGCTTTTCCAAAGCGATGAAGGCAATCAGTGGGAAGCGGAAGAAGACGGACAGCGACTTGGAAGAACTCGCCCGTTTGGAGTTTCTCGCTGGTCTCTACATGAGCGAAACCGGCCCGATGATCCCGCCGATGGTGATTGACGCTTGCATCATCGATGCGGCAAAAAAGAACCGGGAAGGCGTCATGGCGAAGTCCGGTTTCTTCACCGTGGGCAATGCTCCGCTTGAGTATGATGGCCCACGCACGAATGACGAACTCTGGCAGGATGAACGATTCCGCTTGTCCGTGCCGGTTCGTATTCAGTCGTCTCGTGTCATTCGCACCCGTCCCATCTTCAACGAGTGGGCATTGACTTGCACCGTGCAGTACGAAGACTCTGTTGTCAACGCTGCCACGGTCGCCGGTTGGTTCGCTGTCGCCGGTACGCTTGTCGGCCTTGGCGACTGGCGTCCACGTTACGGGAGATTCCAGGCACAACGCCTGTAAAGTCTTTGCGGTTCGGCATGGCATGGTTCGGTTCGGCGTGGCAGAGCTAGGGATAGCGGGGCTTGGCAGGGCCCGGCAGGGTCGGGCATGGATAGTACATCCAGTGCAGGCAGGCAGGGACGTTCGAGCCGTCCCGCTGGATTTGGCCGAAAGGCTTGCGGAATGGTACGGCCCGGCGGGATGTGGCATGGCAGGATGTGGCACGGCAAGGCAAATTCCGGTATGGCAGGTCTGGGCATGGGTAGTATTCATTATGATGCACCTGTCCTGCTGGCGTTTGCTGCTGTTGCCGCCATGACTGCCGGTGTCACCAAAACCGCCAACAGTGAAATCAATTGCGACGGCACGCCGCCCTCAACAGCGCCCATGAAGCCGACGCCCCACTGAGCGCCGGCACTGTTTCCAGCTCCCTTGAACCGCTCCAGCATCGCCGACATTGTGCCGATGAACGCATCCGTGAATGACGCC
>CALMSM010000233.1 GCA_937872425.1 uncultured Candidatus Saccharibacteria bacterium | reverse complement strand
CTAAGTAAAGGATCCGGCATGAACTACGAACAACAACCTACTTTCGAAAAACCAACCAACGATTACTTGCGCGTGATGACGGCGAGCCCGGAAATTGCGATTGCTGACCCTGTGATTAATGCCCAAAATATACTCGCCTGCTATGCAGAGGCCAAAGAAAAACAGGTGGAAGTACTTGCCCTGCCGGAGCTCTGTGTTACCGGATACAGTACTGCTGACCTGTTCTTTAACCAGCACGTCAGGGAGCGCTCAAACGAAGCGCTTGCAACCATTGCGACAGCCACTCTTGATGGCCCGGCTATTGTCGTGGGTGCCCCTATCGAAGACAATGGCATCTTGTACAACTGTGCAGTGCTGATGGCAAACGGCGCAATCGCTGGTGTTGTCCCCAAGACATACTTGCCTAACTACGGCGAGTTCTATGAAGATCGTTGGTTCACCAGTGGTGAAGGCGTAATCAACCGGACAGTAACCGTTGACGGCCAAGAAGTACCCTTTGGCACTGACTTGCTATTCCGTATCAACGATACAACGGTTGGGCTGGAGGTATGCGAGGATTTGTTTGCACCAATTCCACCCAGCTCATACCACGCACTAGCGGGGGCAGAAGTTATCATCAACCCGTCTGCCAGTAACGAAGTAATCGGCAAGCCTGACTATCGACGCACCCTGGTGACGAGCACGGCGGCTCGCCTGCTCTGTGCTTATGTATATACCTCTGCCGGACCTGGAGAATCTAATGCAGATACGGTCTACGGTGGGCACCAAATTATTGGTGAAACTGGTCGTTTGGTGCGCGAGGTTGAGCCCATGAATGATACTGCAGCAACTACCGTATATGACGTCGACCGAGCATATATCGCCCATGACCGATTGGTCAATAAGACCTTTGGTAGCTCCGCAGCCAAGCAGCGTAGAGACGCCACATATCGCACGATTGCCGTGCGTGCACCACAGCCCACCGATGGTATGCTATACCGCACAATAAGCGCCAATGCTCACCTACCCAAAGACAAAGCCGAGATGGATGCGCGATGCGAATATATATTCAACATCATGGCGCACGGCCTTGCTGATCGCGCTGACCCAAACCGCACTCAGAGTTTGGTGCTTGGGCTATCAGGCGGTCTGGATTCTACCCTTGCCTTACTCACCTGCGACTACACCTGCAAGTTGCTAGGTATAAATAACGACTTCATACGCACTGTGACAATGCCAGGCCAGGCTAGCAGCGACCGAACACAAGATAATGCTGGTGCGTTGGCAGCCGCGTTGGGCACCACCCACGAAACCATGCCCATTGCTGACTTGTCTAACGAAGCGCTGGAGATGATTGGCCACGACCTAGAGACAGAAGATATTGCTTACGAAAACACACAGGCGCGCATGCGTACACTTCTGCTTATGAACTATGCCAACCTCAATCGAGGCATGGTGGTAGGCACAGGTGACATGAGTGAAATCGCCCAGGGTTGGTGCACCTACAACGGCGACCACATGAGTATGTATAACCCTAATGCGGGAGTACCAAAGACATTAGTCAAGAGCTTGGTACAGTGGTATGCCGACCACCGCGCCGACCCAGAGACTCGGGCTATTCTGCTCGATATCATCGACACGCCCGTATCCCCGGAATTGACTGGCAATGGTGACCTGAGCCAAACGACCGAAGATAAAATCGGTCCGTACGAACTGCTTGATTTCTTCAACAAAGAAGAGCGGCGCTATGGCTCACGGCCCGATAAGATTGGCTATCTGGCCACACTCGCTTTCGCAGGTACGTACGACCAGAGCGCAATCGCACACTGGATGAGCAGTTACTTCGGGCGCTTTACCGGTAGTCAGTGGAAGCGAGAAGCAGTGCCAAATGGTCCAAAGATTGGAACGGTCAGCCATAGCCCACGCACCGACCTACGCATGGCGCCAAATACTAGCCCAACCTGGCACAAATAGGTTAGCGATTGCCCTGGAGCTGGTGCCATTTGGCGTCAGCAGGACCAGCGAAATCACTTGAGAGGTCATCGCCACGTTGGGCTTGCATCATGGCGGCAAGCCGGTGGTTCATATCAAACGGTTTGAAGTCGACTGGTTTATCACGTCGTAACATCTCTTGGAGTGTCACGGCAGTGATAGTACCGCCACCATAGGCTGCCATAGAGTCACTAGCACCCGCAAAAACTCGAGTTGTTGGTGACAACAAGCCAGCTGTGTCTTGACTATACCGATAGCCACCCCAGCCATTGTCCTTGACGACAATAATACTATCGACGCCCTCAGCTGTTTCTTCGTTCTTGCCCACTGCCGTACTGGCTACGACGCCAAGTGTAAAAAACCCAAGGTCTTTGATAGCTGGATACAAGCGACCAATACCATACGGCGTGGCACCGATAGCAATAGCTGTTTCGGTTGGGTCAATCGCTGCCAGGTCAGCCAAGACAGTACGTTCGAGCTGCTCTGGATCTTCGTATTCTAAGGCTGAATACCCAAACAGACTGTGCACTTGTGGTCGGTATGAGCGAACTTTACGCACCGCAGCAGCGACGCCAAGCGGCCTAGTTATCATGAGCTTGAGTGCGTTAGAGCCTACAGCTCGTCGTTTCACGTCGTGAGCAAAACTACCAAGGAACCCGTCGGTGAATCCTTCGTCAGTTGATACGAGCTTTTCACACATACTCAACAATGATGCATCGTCGGTAGGGTCATCCGATACGAGTCTGTAGAGACGAGCAGCGCCCTCAGCGATTGCAACACGCGTACGAACAAAGTCCGTACCCAAGTTGCTTGTTCGTCGTTCTGGTACATCATAAAAAGTGTGGGCAAGCTTGCGGTATACATGAGCCAGAGTTGATGCACGGGGTGCCATGTAATGCTCCACCGTCGTGTCATTGGCCATACGCTCAAAAGGAGTGCGTTCCATTGGTGGTCGCAATAATCCGTCGGCAATGCTGTCCTTGGTTGGGTCGGTGCCATCTTCGTGTAATATTTCAAACAAAATCATCCGCATGGCGATGCGCAAATCACGTTCGTCTTGATCATCTACGCCAGCGATATCAATCGCGGGTAACAACTCGTCGTAAAGAAGGTCTGTTGCGTCCTGCGCGTACTTCTCTGGAGTGACACCTTCACGCTCTATAGCGAGAACGGACTCTTGGTGCATACGTCGAGTATGATCAATGTCATGATGGAAGAATTCATACGGTGTTTGCGGATAGCCATCTACCGTCAGCGTGTCTGTCGTCACGCCAACGATCCCAACGGGCACGCCTCGTAGTTTGAGTAGGTCAACTGGGTTAACACTTGCTGTGGTTGGTAATACAGTGTGCCCTTCATCTTCTGACAAGCTATGCCAGTTATATTCAAACCGTGCACTGTGATAGGGCGGCGGGCTGGTGGAGTCATTGACGCGCACCACAATATCAAACAACGCTGTAGCTTCTTCGATGAGATGAATGGTTGAGGTGTAGCCAAACGTGTCTTCTTCAATCGCGGCCAGCATCCTGTGCGCCAAGTCGGAGCGCAATGCACTCACAAGGGGTGATTTTTCTGCAACACTTAGCACTTCTGGCTTCGCCATCAAGTCATAAAAAAGTGCCTTGGTTGTATTGCCGAGCTCTGGGAAAGGAGCCTCCGGCCCACTGGCATGGCGGCGGGCCATGAAATCGCGGTGCATCGTGAGTGGGTCTTGGAGCAACTGGTCGACAACTGCTTGCTCGGCCGCCCTGGCCTTGATTCCAAAATCAGGCTCTACGGTAATATCCGGCATGGCCGTTGGCTCGACATCGCCTGCTGCCATACTGACAAGTCGGTGCGCACGGTGGAGCGCGGTGGCGGTTGGCCTCTGTGGGAACGGCTCAGTATGTTTAAGTTCATACGGGAAATCTTCACTATCACGCGCAACCTCAAACGTGTAGGTGACGTGCCGCAGGTGGTTTGCAACCTGATTGGCAAGTGGTGCAAGCGCTGGATCAACATCGGCCATCGGATTAGTCGCGAGCTGCTGAAGCTCAGCAACTTCACGCTGGGACATAGCCACATCCGCTACGATTGGTGAAGGTTGTTGCTCTTGGATACCTGGCTCCGTGATTCGCATGTTCGACATCATCTCCGTTTCATTTTATTATATCACAAACTAAGCATATGCGCAATGGTTTTATCAATTTCGTGCTGTTACGCCCTAAATAGGCTAAAATGAGACTATGCATACTGGCCCGTACGTTGCCCCTACCCTTGTTGTCGATACTGTTGTCTTGCAGCTCATCGACAATGTATTAAGCGTGTTGCTTATCCAACGAGAAAAAGAACCGTTCAAAGATGCCTGGGCCTTGCCTGGTGGCTACTGCGCTGCAGGTGAAACAACGGGCGAGGCGATGGCCCGCATACTCGAAACAAAAGGCGGCGTCAAAACAACCGATTTGCGGCTTGTTGAGCAGTTGTACACCTTCGATACAGTGGCTCGTGACCCTCGTGGACATGCCGTTTCGGTGACATATATGGGGCTTGGCATCAGCGTAACTCCAGCTCATACATCAGGCGTCCAGAACCCAACGTTTTTCCCAGTGGATGCGTTGCCAGAGCTCGCTTATGACCATGGCAAGATTATTGAGTACGCGCACGAACGTTTAAGCGCCAAACTTACCTATACTAACGCTATTTTTGCACTGCTCCCGGAGCTATTTACGCTCAGTCATCTCCAAACGGCATACGAGGCTGTATTTGGTCATGAGCTGGACAAGCGAAACTTCCGCAAAAAGTTCTTGTCGCTTGATATGATTAAAGAAACTGACCAGCAGCTCCGCGAAGGTGCCCATCGTCCCGCTCGACTCTACGAGTTTAACCAACAGGGTCTCGAAGCACTATCCAGAAGCTTCGACTAGCCAGCAATTTCTTCTATTGCTAGGTCTCGGCGCAGCAGTGGCGGGGAATCCTGAATTAGCCCCGCAATCTGCCCAGCACTAAAGCGTCGTTTGCCAGAAAGTTTTTGCCACTCGCCCCCATATGGTGAACGCTCCGGTTGCGCCGTATCAATCATCCGTCGCCACCCATCACTCAGTGATTCGCGGATATCGTCCGGATCTTCTGGGTTCTGTCGGGTATACCACAGTAGACAACAGTTGCCGATTCGCAGTGCTTTCTCTTCGTCCATTGCCTGCCATTCTTGTGGGAGCATACGCTCGATGACGAATCGCGCAGCCCACATCAGCTCACCGTGCGTAACGGCCAAGATACGTTGGTCGGTTTTTTCGCGGCTTAAGGTATCGAGGAACTGTCTAAATCGTAGCGTTACTTCGTGCACACTCTCACCACCATCGTACCTGGTATAGAAGCTGCTCAGTTCTTGCATTCGCTTGGTGTCAGGGAAGCGTGCTTCACGCTCCTCTAACGGCAATGCGCCAAATAGTCCCCACTCGCGTTCGACAATCTTGGGTTCGGGCAACCACAGACAAGCCGCACCACCTAAAATCTGGGCTGTTTCTAGGGTTCGATACAGTGGTGACACATAACATTCGTCAAAATCTTCGGGCAGCGTGCCATTTGCCTCTAGCCAGGCGCGTGCACCAGCTGCTTGCGCTAGACCTTTTGGAGCGAGTCGCTGCTCAAAATCATGGCGAGCATACACTTGCTGGGATAGTTCAAATGGGGCTGGATTGTCTGTTTTTTCGGCACTTTGTACAACGTTAGCCTCGCTTTGGCCATGTCGCATTAGCACTACTTCCATTGGCATACTCATGATATTTACTCCTTAGATTTAGTGGATTTGATAATTAGTGTTGACAATACACTAAGTACTGTCTACTATGAATATATCACACTTAGTGTGAATAACACAATTACTAATTATCAAAGGAGAGAGTTATGAAATACGAAGCAGTAATAGACCGGATGACGCTAGACCAAATGGCCATCGTAAATGTTGACCCATTGAAGTGTTTCTTTGTTGGCCTGGATGAGTATGCCGGCCAACCTGGGTTCAACGAGCTTGGTGTTCCTGGAGGAGAAGCTGTTATTGAGCCAATCAATACGCTAACGACTGCTTTCCAAGAAGCAGGTATCGAGAACGTCTACACCCAAGAAGCACACCCCGATGATCGGGTCGAGCCATATCAAAGAACTGCTCACTTTGCTGCTATCGGCGAAGAACCCAACTTTATCAATGTTTGGCCGGATCACGGCCGCGCTGGCACACCAGGCGCAGACCTACACCCTGCCCTTTTAATCGCCCAAGACCCTACCCTGACACGACGCTTTATAAAGGGTGATGTGGTAGCCGCCACGCCAGAAGATGACACCAGCTACACTGGCGCTCTGGCCCACGACCCAGTTACCGGCGAGCTACTCCCTGACTATCTGCGAAGGAAGGGCAAAAAGTTCCTGACCATCGTTGGACTGGCATTGGGTGACGGCGAAGAAAACATGCTATGCGTTGACTCAACTGCCACCGACTTCAAAAAACAAGGCTTTGATGTCACGGTCGTCACAGATGCAGTCGAAGCAGTACTGCCACCAAACCGCGAAAAGTGCCTACGCAATATGGGCAATATGGGCATCCGACTAGCAACTACCGCCGAAGTATTAGCAGTAGTTAAACAATTGCAAGCAGCATAGAACTGCAGCACAAAGGAGACAATCATGGAAACAATTACCCCAACCCAAGAAATACAGTACGACTACGAACGGATGGAACAAGCCGCCAAAAATCGTATTATTAACACCGACACGTACAACCGCACCATGGACTATCTACGTGGGCCAGAGGGTTGGCGTGAAGAGGAAACATATGTACTGCAGATGCGACGATCACCGCATGGGTATTTGGTAGCATGCGGGATTGAAGATGCAGTCAATGAGTTAGTAACGCAGCCAATAACACAAGAGGAGTTAGACGAAGCAGAGCAATATTACGCCGCCAATAATGTACCGTTCTTCAATAAAGACATGTGGCAAGCAATCATAGACGAGAATGACGGATTCTTGCCTATTGAAATCTATGGTGCCCGTGATGGAACGGTTGTGCTACCTGGTGAACCGTTGATTCGAGCAACTGGTCCTGGCGAGTTGATAGCCCACTTTGAGCACTTGTTCCACCGCCCTTTCTACGACACATTAGTAGCAACAAAGGGTAATGAGCTAACTAAACTGCTGGGAGACCCAAACCGATTTATCGAGGTTGGCAAACGAGGTACTCCAGATGAACTTACGCACCTTCGCGCAATCAAAGCCTTGCAGGTTGGAGGAGACATCACGATGACGAGTAATGATGCGGCTGGGGTAGCGTTTGAGGACGTTCGATCAGTTGGCACAATTGGTCACCGCTATGTGCAACGATTCCCTTCTGTCGAAGCCGCCTTCAGGCACGCGGTTGAAAACCTTGATACGGTGTCACTGTTGGTTGATTTGGTTGACTCATATGACGGCATGAATATCGCACTTAAGCTCAAGGAAGAATACCGCGAAACTGACAAGAATATCTGGGTAAGGTTAGATAGTGGCGACCTCAAAGCGCAACTGCGGTACTACCTAGACGCATGTAATGAACGTGGGTACACAGACCCCATTCGGGATCGAATTACGGTTGAGGGTTTTGAAAACCTCGAAGATATCGCTGAGATGGAAGCAATGCTAACCGAAGAAGAAAAGAAGCGTGTAATCTACGGCGGTGGTGGTATTGCTGTCTCGCAGCAAACAAGTCGAAGCGATGCATCAACAGGCTTTAAGCTAGCCGAATATGTTACCCCGGCGGGTGTGGTCGAGCCAAGCCGAAAGTTTTCAGACAGCCCAGGCAAAGAATCATTGCCTGGCGAACCTACTATCATCGTTCTGGACGGGCTGGCTCGATACATTGCTCAGTACAAAGAGATGGACCAAGGCACTGATTTACTTGAACTACTCTACGCGAATGGACAAATAGCCCAGCCTTCAAGTATTGACCAGGCACGAGCTCGACGCAAAGCACAGATGCCGGCTATCGAGCAGATGGTGCAAGAGGGAGAGCGCGCGGTGTTAAGCGCACAAACAATTCAAAAGATTGGTGCATTAAGCACTAAATACGGCATTGCCGCATAAAGGAGAAAGTCATGAATGCAATATTAGAAATCTTCAACGTCAACAACACATTCTTCACGATATTTAACTACCCGATGAGTTATGTAGAATTCTTTGGCACACTATTTAACATCGCTACCGTCTGGTTGTTGGTCAAGAAACGAATCATCAACTGGCCCGTCGGTATCATCGGCGTCATATTCTTTGCAGCTCTGTTCTATCAGCTCAACCTATACGCAGATTTGTTCGAGCAAGGATTCTACTTTGTGACAGGATTCATCGGCTGGTACGCCTGGGCCAAGGCTAAAGAGCCCCGCGACAAAGATGAGAAAATCATTGTCACGGTCAACCCACTAAAAACCAACCTGATATGGTTGGCCGGTATTGGAGTGTTCACGGCCATCGGAACCTATGTGATGACTCATATCAATATCTGGTTGCCGAGCCTCTTCCCCGAACCTGCAGCGCTCCCAACGCTGGATGTGCTCACGACAGTTATGAGCTTCGCAGCACAAGCACTGATGATTGCCAAGAAACTTGAAAACTGGATTTTGTGGATTATCGTGGACGTAATCGCCATTGGCCTGTACTGGTACAAAGGTGTGCCGTTCGTCGCCCTGCTCTACGTGTTATTCCTTGGCCTAGCGACTAATGGACTCATCGAGTGGTACAAGACATATAAGGAGGAAGCAGAAGATGAAAAAGGGACTCGTGGTCGGAAAATTCTACCCACCGCATAGGGGGCATTCCTACCTCATTGACTATGCAACAGCTCATTCAGATAGCGTCGATGTGCTGGTATGCGACAACCCTGCTTACCGCATCAGTGCCGAACGTCGAGCTAACTGGCTTCGCACATTACATCCAAACGTTACAGTACATATCATCCCAGACCTTAACGACGATGATGATTCGTACGGCTGGGCACAGCACACCATGCAATTTCTCGGCTATGCTCCCGACTGCGTCTTTAGCTCAGAGGATTACGGTCACGCCTACGCACGATATATGGGCGCTGAGCACCACTTGGTGGACAAACAGCGTACGCACATTCCAATTGCGGCAACCCGGGTTCGGAATGACGTATTGAAGGAATGGCAATATGTGCACCCGGTCGTACGCCGTGACTTTGCCCTTCGGGTATGCGTGCTCGGGGCAGAATCTACCGGTACAACGACTCTTTCAAAAAAACTTGCCGACCATTACCACACCACATGGGTCCCGGAGTACGGTCGCTACTACACAGAAGCACTTAACGACATGGGGCACGAGTGGCACAGCCAAGAATTCGCACATATTGCAGAACTGCAGCAACAGATGGAGCAACAACTTGCAGGTGAATCAAATGGCCTGCTGATATGTGACACCAATGCCTTTGCAACACGGCTCTGGCATGACCGCTATGTCGGTGCAATGTCTGATAAAGTTGACGAAATAGCACAAAAAGATCGCGTAGACCTGTACATATTGACGGGCGATGAGATACCATTTGTACAAGATGGGATAAGAGATGGGGAGCACATCCGGCATGACATGCACGGCAAGTTCATTGCAGAACTTGCTCAAACAGACACCCCATACATTCAAGTTAGAGGATCAGTCGCGGGCAGGCTAAAAGCAGCCACAGCAGCGATTGACACCTTGCTACAGAAACGAGTAACCATATGAAAAGTCCCGAAATAAGAGAACCAACCATGAATTCATTCCAATCTGATAGCTTGCGGCTACTTGCTGACCGACTAGCATCTGGGCCATACCCCGGCTACCCTACCGAGCGTCTGTATATAGCGGCCGGCATAGACAGGTCGAACCCCGTTGTACTACCAGCTGGTCCGTGGGATATACCCACAGCTAGCGACACGCCGGATGCTATGACTCACGCAAGACTACAGCAACAAGGTGTCGAGTTTGACGCTTCGGGAAGACCACTTCATCCATGGCTTGACGCTATGATTACAGACCCCAATGTCGGCGTTGTCACCGGCAAAGGTAAGTATTGGAGCTGGGGGCCAAATTACACTGCCGACCCAATCGTTATCCGCAGGGACCTGGACGAACCGCATGTCCTGCTTATCAAGCGTGGCGACGGCACAGGCTGGGCACTCCCTGGCGGGTTTGTCGACAAGGGCGAGATGGCACAAGCGGCGGCCATCCGTGAAGCAAAGGAAGAGAGTGGGATAGATGTGATGCAATTCAATCATAGCGTGAGCGAAGTCTACAAAGGTGTCCTGTCCGACCTCCGCGCTACAGCAAATGCTTGGCCAGAAACAACCGCCTACTGTATTGAGCTAAACCTTGGAACCAAGGCTGACCAGAAAAGGTTGGCTGATATGATGGCACAGAATCGTCGCGAAAGACTCTTGAGGAGCATAGGCAGATTTGCCTTCCGTGGAGGCATCAGCAGAATACCTTGGCAGGGTGGTGATGATGCCGAACGTGCAGCCTGGGTGCCTGTTGCACAATGTTCTGATATACTGTTCGGATCACATTCATTGCTTGTCGCAATGGCTAAGGAGAAGGAACAATGGAACGCGGCCGCCTAGAAACAGTACCCGACGCTATTAACGATTTATTTGATATTACATCTGTCAAACCAATGGTGGGTGGGCATATGGTATACGGCAAATGTCTAATCACGACAACTGATGGAGCAGAATATTTCGTCAAAACAAGTGATGATGCATTGCTCACAGATGATGTCCAAGCCCAAAAGATGTGGGAGTACTTAATCAAAGAGTACTACGTATACGATATTTTGCAGCGCGAAGGCTACGAATATTCGCCCAGCGCGACCATGCACAGCCGGTCGATTGTACTAGACGCACTTAGCCCAGACAAAGGTTGGCAATGGGAGGCACCCCTTGATGACCCTGATGCCTATGTTGACGATGTACTGCAAGCACTCACTGACTTCTCGCATGTGCCCGCTGCTGCAGAAATGCGGAGGGTCGATACTGATGGGTCCATGGCAAGCTTGCTACGAAACGGATGGAATGCACTTGATAAACATGGTGATGCACTCACCCGCGCACGCATGCCGTTGTTTGTCCCAAAGCTCCATGACCACGTCCGTGGAGGACTTGATTTGGTCAACAACCTGCTGAACCCTGCAAGTGTGAGCCGACACGTCGAACTACTCGCTCCGGACACTCAAGAAACCTTCACAACAATATGTCACTTTGATGCGCGTCAACCAAACATCGCCTGGCACCCAGACCGGGGGGTGCAGATTGTTGATATGAGCTGGGTAGATGGTGGACCCGCGAAGGCTGACACTACTATGTTTTTGATTGATCTCCACAAGAGTGGAGTTGATGTGCAGCCATACATGGACGAATACTTTGATGCTGGCCATGCGCTACTGCTCATGGGGTACTGGCTCGCGCGTTGTGGTCTAGAGCCACCAGATGGTGAGCTCACTGTGCGATTTCATCAGTTTGCTTCAGCAGTAAGCGCAGCAGATTTACTCAGCCGCAGGTAACTCTTTACGTGGGAACAGTGTGCCCTCGAGTGGCTTGACCAATCCTTCGCTAAATACACCTTTGATTTTCTCGGCAGTCTCAGGCATGAACGGTACAAGCATATCGGCAATTTCTAGCAAGCAGCTTGCCTGGTAGGCGAGCACTTCCTGCAGGTGTTCGCTGTCACCTGATTTTGCGATAGCCCATGGCTTGGCTTCTTCGATATATTGGTTGAGCCCACGAACTTGCTCCCATACCATGTCGAGTGCGCGGTCAAATCGGCATTGCTCAATTGATTCTACATACTGACCTGTATCGTGCTCGGATGGTGGGATGGTGCCAATAATACCGTTTTGGTACTGGCTAATCATCGCTACGGTGCGCTGCACAGCATTGCCAAGTTCGTTGCCTAGCTCATTGTTGTACGCCTTGTTTAGTCGCTCCCAGCTAAAGTCTCCGTCTTCGTAGCTTGGGATATGGCGCAAGAAGTAATAACGGAACACGTCAGCACTGTACATATCGACGATGTCTTTAGGGGCAGTGACATTACCAAGTGATTTGCCCATCTTTTTGTCGCCCACAGTTATGAAACCATGTACGTACAACGTCTTCGGAAGATTCAAACCTAATGCCAGCAGGATGCCGGGCCAAATAGCAGCATGGAACCGGATAATGTCTTTGCCAATAACCTGTACATTAGCTGGCCAGAACTTACCAAAATCATCGTGCTCGGGGTAGCCAAGCACAGTGATATAGTTCATAAGCGCTTCGAACCATACGTACATGACCTGCTTGTCGTCGCCTGGGACAGGAATACCCCAACTAATCTTTTCCTTGGGACGGCTGATACTGATATCTTCGAGCCCATCTTTAATCACCCGCATGATTTCTTTTTTACGCGTCGCCGGGATGATTTGGAATGATCCGTCAGTGATGGCTTTTTCTATCTGCGGGGCGTACTTGCTGAGTTTAAAGAAATAGTTTTGCTCTTCGATTTTCTCATAAGGACGATTATGATTTGGGCAGACTCCGTTGTTTTCTTTGACGATTGATTCCGTGAAAAACGCTTCGTCGCCTGTGCAATACCAACCAATGTATGTGCCCTGATAAATGTCATCTTTGAGATTTTCCCAAATGAGTTGAGCGCGCTGTTCGTGGCCCTTGTCCGTAGTGCGAATAAACCGATCATTGCTGATATTGAGCAGCTTGCCTAAATCGCGAAACTTCTGGCTCATGGTGGTTGCAAACTCTAGCGGCTCGACATTGGCCTCAGCTGCCTTTTCGGCAATCTTGCCACCGTGCTCGTCGCTTCCGGTCGCAAATATGACTGGTCGGCCGAGCTGACGAGCGGCACGCGCCAACACGTCTGCCTGCACAAGCTCCATACCAAACCCAATGTGTGGGTCACCATTAACATACGGGATAGAGGTAGTCACAAAATAATTCATATACTCTAGTCTACCAGTGTGACGAACGATTGTCTAAACTGTTTATCCCTTCGGGCGAGGTATGAATTCCCAGCCTCTTGCACAGAAACCTTTGGGGTTCGTCGCACAATCCTCTGGCTTAAACGTTGGGAGTGGATCAAGGATAATTGCCTTGTGGGGTATGCCTGCTTCATCAAGGCGTTCCAGCTGCTCGCGGCGCTGATGAGTTACAACAACCAGCACATTTTTTGCTCCTGCCTCAAGACTCGCCTCTGCCACCTGCACAGAATTAGAACCAGTGGTACCCACATCTTCAAGCACAATTGCTAGCTCTGGCTCAAGCACCCCAATAATTAGCCGTGCTGTTTCTGGCAAGTAGAGATGCTTGCTATTTTCTGGGTCTTTTTCAGACACTAGGCCAATAATTGAGCCGTCGAATTGTCGTGCAACGTCGAGCGCCAACCTATTCGTCCCATTCGCCACGCCCACAATGACGCCCGGGAGCTCACCATCCTCAGTCAGCGCATCGGTACGGATAAAATCAACATTCACACCAACCCAGCGGTTATACATAGGGCCATGTGTTTCGAGGTTGTCATAATCAAGTTTCTGCCCATGCATGCCACTAACAAACTCGTGGTGCACACCCTCTGGGTCCAAGACCTCTGCAACAACATCTTGTCGAAACGCTTCGAGATTTGCCATTATGCTGCCTTCCTTGCTAGACCTTCTGCCGATTCTTCACCGACCGCTGTTGCCGCCTCTGCTTTCGTCAGGCCATAATCTGCCGCTTTATTGATGCCTCGCCCAACCACAATCAAATCGGCGCCTCGCTCGAATGCTTCGATTGCATTTGTTGTCCTCTTTTGATCGTCGGCTGGCTTTGCGAATATGGGCGTAATGCCAGGAGTGACTATTAAGAGTGAGTCAAAGTCCGAAATCTCGCGTAGCGCCTCTGCTTCAAGTGGCGAGCACACAATGCCTGTCAACCCAGCTTCAAGCGCCATATGCGCAAACTCGATGACTTTCTTCTGAATAGCATCCGTATCTTCGGGGTCAAGATTAAATATAGAGAAGGCTTCGTCTTCAAGTGATGTCAGTACCGTTATCCCCAACACGTGACCAAGCATCGGAAGCGCTCGTTTCTTAAAGACATCGGTGATTTCATCGCGGCCTTCTTGCGCTCCTTTTGCGGCTGCGTTAAGCATTTTCTGCCCTCCAGAAGCATGAACAGTGATGAGTGATCCTCCAGCCAATGTTGCTTCTTTGACGCTCAACCGAACCGTCTCCGGGATGTCATGGAACTTACTGTCCAGCATAGTAAGCTGCCCCAAGCTCGCGAGTTTATCCACGGCATACTCACCACCAGGTCGAACATGTGCAGAATTTGTTTTGCCGATTCCCGTGTATGGCCCGACTTCCTCGGCCGTTGCCATAATTTCAGGCCACTTCATTCCATCGTATGCAACGATAGTTCTATCTGTTGGCAGTACCAACTCGCTTCTGAAAACCTCTGCTTGTGATGCGCTCATATTGTCCCCTCGCGTAACCATTAGTTTGCTTTAGTATACGCCGCCCATCTATTTGACAGGGTACAAAAATGATAATTCTACAACAGGAATCTGAGGTAGATTAGTGGGTCAATCTATAGGCAAAGTGCCGACGTAATAATACGCTAGCTACACCTATTGAAACAGCAGCAATTGCTTCGATGGCAACCATCACTGGCTGCCCTGCTGCAGTCAGTGTGCCAGTACCGCCGCCAGAGGCTGACGAATTGAGGCCAATATATGTTGCGGTGTTGTTAATTGGCGTACTCAGCCAGTTGATAGGGTTGTACACCATCGTTGGGTCGTTGGTGATATTGGACTGAAACCCAAGTTCACTCATCATATATGAAGTATCCACGTCAAAGGGAGCTGCAAGAGGACTGGTCGAAAATGCCGACCCCGTGCGGATAACATGTGCCGCAAATTGTGCGGTATTATCTATAGTGCTATCCGTTTGTACCGTGACGGTGACCCGAGAAGAAGCACCAACCGCAAGTCCATGCCAGGAGAAGCAGGCGACCAGCGCCGAATAAGGGCTTGCTGCTATCTGAGTGCTTAGTTGACCACCGCTCATCAGCCCATAATCTACACAGACCACACCGCACGTAGACAAGTCAATTGTCTGTGGGTCTGACCCAACTGATTCTGGCGTGAGATACAGGCACGGTTTTTGGCCGTCGACCTCTACGCTCTGTACCGTAGAGTGGCGTGGTACCCCCAGCACAAGCGTGTATGATGCTGTTCCGATGCTATTGAAGTCTGTCGGTGGAGAGGGTGTCGCAATGGCCTGAGGGCCATTGTTGGTGACAGAAGTAACATACGTCCCTGACCCACCGGGCGTTATCCCGGGCTTAACCAATTCAATCGATGCAGTAAGGTCGGCAGCAAAATCACAGTTTACTGCAACGCCAATATGGTGCTGGTCAGCATGTTCTTGAATCACGGCACCGACATCAGAGCTCGAAAATGCACTTGCAGGCATCTGAGAAACCACATTTAACGCTTGGGTGATAATCTGAGTCTGTCCGTAGTCTACAGGTGCGGCTATCGTTACATGCTGGCCTGGCTGCAAGTCCCCTTCCCAAAACAACATTGCTGTTTGGCTTCCTGACCCTGAGTCTGGATACACGCCAAAGTAAGATTGGTCACTCGCAGTGCCCGTTGCAGAGAATGCATTGAGGTCAAAAAGTGACTCCGGGGAGCTAACGGTAGCGAATAAGATACCGAATTCATGCTCTGATTGGGTGCCATTGTTTGTAACTGTAATTGACCATGTCCCCGACGAGCCGGCTGGATAGCACCGATTGGCTCCGACATTGGTGTTCACATCTATCCCAAGCACCGAATCAGCTGCTAAGTCATAGCCAAGTGCTGTTGTATGCCCCAGAGTACCTCCGTTGTCGACGGTTGCAGTGATGGTTAGGTTCGTATACCCTGACCCAGCTATAGTCGCAGTTACTTCTTGTGCACCCGTCTCTGTCTTAGTAACGGTTGCAACACCCGCTAGTGAAGTTGCATTAATTCCGTGCATTGTTGGCGTCCCGACAGGTTCTCCCTGGAACGGTATGAACGTACCATTCCGACGTGTGGGGTTCGTAAAAAGCTCCAGCCGATATGTTCCTGGTGCCAATGATGCGTCTAGCTCGACATCTACCTGAGTTTGACCGCTCACTGTTTGAATACTTCTGATTATGGGCTCCTTAAATTCTGACAGTATAGGAGCGCCGTTATCTACAAAACTATTGCCAACTACTGAGACAGAACCCGAATCGGTACCGTCTATGTACGTAGCAACCGCAAGATTGCGAAATACATTACCATCCGCAGGGTCTGTACCACCGATGACTACCCGCTCAGCGTCTGAGTAAAATGTTGGCCCGTATACTGCACCATTCGGGCTAGCAATAAGATTACGGGCCCCTGTTGGGTCTGTGCCAAAGAAGTTCCGGGTAATCTCAATGTCCGTTTTTGGGCCACCACCTCCATATACCCCATCAAGCATAAAGAGTGGGGCTGTGTCCGTGCGAGTCACAGCAAACACGTTTTGGTGAATATCTGCATAATTACTATCTACTCGAAGCACAGCCTCGCCAGTCATGACAACTGTGTCATCCGTTCCAAACGTATTACACCTTACTACTGTGTTCTCCGAGCCAAGCCTCAAGCTACCATTCGCAAATGCAAGACCATTGATTTCCACCGGATTATTGTTGGTAGTGTCATGAACATCGAGCACGATATCTGTGAACTGATAATTCAAAGATACCATTGGTGTGATTGTGTCCGCATCACAAACAGACCCCGTCTGTGATAAACCATCAACAACTAAATCACCGTCCATAATGGCTATGGGTGTTGCCAGGTCAATCGTATGGGGTCCTGTGCCAGAAATGCTGAAGCTGATTGTATCGGCGCCAGCATTAGCATTCGAATCGGATATAGCCTGTCGGAAGCTCCCCGCACCAGTGTCGTTTGTATTCGTAACCGTGAGTGTTGCTGCCGACGCGTGTGCACCACGCGAAACAACCCCTACGAACAGGAAGAGACCAATCGCCAATGTTTGTTTTAGATATTTAATTTTCACTCGTGTTCCTCACGAACATACAGTTCTCTGTAAGCATAAGCTACATACACCTATTTGGCAAGTGTTAGGAATTTGAAGAAAGGTGCCAAAGAGCACAGTGGGTACATTTATAGGGCTTGAGGTCGATGTCGCGTTGATGTTTTATAGCAACGGCCGAGCCTGCGGCTTGTGTCTTGGTGTCAAAGGCTAGCTTGTCGGCACAGGGCAACATAGCTGGCTCATCGACCATCAATAAACTCCTTACAGAGTCGCTCAAATACTGAGTTAGTCCAGCCAAACCCCGTCTGGCTTGGGTAGACACCGCGGGCTGGTGGCTTAGTGGGGTCCACTACGTTATATTTTTCTAGAAACGCATGATGAGTCGTAAACCAATTAAGATTGGTCTTGAGCCATTTGGTTGCAATGCGTTCGGCATCTTCATGATATCCATATCTCTGGAGCGCTTTGATAACAATAAGCTGGAGCGGCGCCCAACCATTTGGGTGCGCCCATTGCGTTGGCACGGCGCCCGGTACAAACTGCCCAAGCGTTTGGACATCGGTTGTAGTTAGACCACCCTTGCTTTCAAAACGCCGCAGGGCTTTCACGAGTTGCTTCGCTTGATCCTTGGTCACCATACCTGCCCACATCGGATAAAACCCAGCTAGTGAGCTAACATTGCCTCGTCGCTCTTTGGCATAATTATAGTCATAGTAAAGCCCCCGCAGGTTGCTCCACATCAGCTCATTCATTGTCTTTTTACGGTGCTGTGCAGCAACTTCCCACTTAGCCGTAGCACGAGCATCGCCAACAAGTTTGTAGTAGCGCGCAAAGTCTGTCTCGTATTTATACAGCAACGCATTTAAATCAACCGGTAAATAGTCCAGGCATTTACGGCCAAAGCGAGGCGTCATGTCCCACCCGCTTTCGGCCTCAGCAAGATCATGCAGATAGTTGAAATCGTAATAACGACTCAAGCCTTTGTGGACTTTGCGTTCGTGAGGTTTTTTAGTCCCCATCCAAACAGTTTCATACTCTTGTTCTGATATTTTTATGTTGCGTGTCAGCCATTTTTCGTCGAGTGAATACGTGTCGTAGAGCTCCCAAATCATACTAGTTAGAAATGGTGGCTGCGACCGCCCCGTCAGATACAACCGTGAGGCATTTGGAATAACGCCAAATTTCTCAAACATAAACGTCAGGTTATCCAGCACGCCCAGGTTCAGCTCCTCG
>CALMSM010000232.1 GCA_937872425.1 uncultured Candidatus Saccharibacteria bacterium | reverse complement strand
GTCCAGCCCCTTGACCGGGGCAATGCGTTTGAGGTGGGCTACTGTGCGTGGTTTGGGCAACGACCGGGATGGTTGCCGGAATGAAGGCTATGGTACACTAAACTGTGAGTTGGAAGGCTTACCACGATTTCAGGCGTGAACTGTTCCGGGTCTTGCGGTATACTCCCCATGCTGAGCAAGAGGCATTCCACGCGTCTGTAGCCCAAGTGCGGCTCTTGGCAGGTGGTGAACGTGGGGGTAAGGCGCTAGACGTGAATACCCTTGTTCCTACTCCAAGTGGGTGGAAAACGATGGGCGCATTGAAGGCGGGTGATTTGGTGTTTGGGGATGATGGTACGCCATGTTGTGTGACGGAAGCATTTGCTCCAATGGATGATAGGCCATGTGTCGAAGTAGTCTTTGACGATGGTACGGTCATTGTGACCGATGAAGAACACGAATGGCTGACGCAGACAGCACCCGAACGAAAGAACAGCCGTAGGAAGAAGATTGACGGGAAAGAGACGAAGGTAACAGCAGGGGAATTGGTTACGCAGAGAAAGCATGGACAGCGGACAAGCAAAGAAATTGGCGATACCCTGATGGTCTATGGTTCCTCCCGTACCCCGATGGCAAACCATTCTGTGCTTAACTCGTTGCCTGTGCAGTATGAATACCAAATGCTTGCCATTGACCCCTACGTACTTGGTGTATGGTTGGGAGATGGTACGGCTGTTGCTGGCAGCATTACGACTGAGGACGCCGAGATAGTTAGGTTTATCGAAGAAGCTGGCTACCCTGTCAAAAAGTACAAGGCTACTTATTCTTGGCGTGTTATGCCGTTGTATGGAGAACTGAAAAACCTTTCTCTTTTGGACAACAAACACATTCCAGAAGTATACTTACAGGGTTCCATAGAACAACGACGTGCCTTACTTCAAGGCTTAATGGACACAGATGGATATGTAAACGTACGCGGGCATTGCTACTTCTACAACACAAACAAGACCCTGATTGACCAGACGTGCGAACTACTTGCCAGTCTTGGCATCAAAGCACGCGTGGAGGAAGGTAGGGCGAAACTGTACGGTAAGGATTGTGGGCCTAAGTGGGCGATTTTCTTCAAGGCTGACGGAACTTTCAGGCTATCACGGAAGCTGAACAGGCAGACCAAAACGGGAGTGATGCAAGAGGCAAGATACGTGTGGAACGTCCAGCCTGTAGCGTCTCGCCCTGTTCGTTGTATCTCCGTGGATTCTCCAAGCCGCCTATTCCTTGTGAGCAAAAGTTACATTCCTACTCACAATTCCTATGCCACCGCAATGGACGCCGTTGCACGGTGCGCAGCGAACGCAGCCCTGTACCAGCAGACGAAGTGCGTCTACTGGATTGTAGGCCCGGACTACGAGCAGCCCCGCAAGGAATTTGAGTACATCCACGACGCTTTCAAGGCGCTTGGCAGGAAGATTGACACCAGCACGCCGAGAAGTAAGTCAAGTCCCTGGTGGATGAACGTCAACGGGATAGGTGAGTTTCAGACCAAGAGCAGCGGGCAGACGGGTGGGGCGATGGGCAACGTGATGAAGCTTGCAAGCGAAGCCCTGGACGGGGGAATCATGGCAGAAGCGGCGCAACAAACACTTGACGTAATGTTGAAAATGCGGGGAAGGGTAGCGCAGAAGCGGGGCTGGCTCATCTTGTCTGGAACCTTTGA
>CALMSM010000231.1 GCA_937872425.1 uncultured Candidatus Saccharibacteria bacterium | reverse complement strand
ACCAGCATAACTTCATCGTCTGGGACGTGGACGGCTTCGACTGGACCGAGGTGTACTCCGCAAGCACTCAATCAACCGGCCCCTTGGTTCCTCAGTGCTTCAGCTACTTCGTCGAGGGAGAGACTGCGTGCATTGGCATCGGCCGTGGCTACGACTTTTATGTGTTCAATCCGGATACCGTCACAGCTGAGCCGCTGACTGGCGCGTTCGGTGCAAACAGCCCTGGCGGCGGCTTGGATGCTGGCCTGGCAAGTCGACCTGATGGACGCACGCTGTTCGGTTCGAAGCTCGACAACCTAGTTCGCGCGCGCAAGCTGACTATCGTCGAGGTTGATGAAGTTCGATATGTGGCTTCGCCGTTCAAGTCGACTGTGATGCCGGTGGCAGGTGTCGAAGCCTCAGCACATGCTGTAGCTGTCGTAAACCTCACTGACGACGACTTTGACGTGCTCGCGCCATTTGGATGGTTCCGCGTTGGCTTCACCGAGTTTGGCTCGGTTGCACGTCAAATCGCTGCGCGCCATCCGCTCATCACGAGCACCTACGCACCGCCTATGGCCGCGACGTACCTTGACCCGTTCGCTGACATCTTCGTGCTCATCTACGTCGAGAAGCTCGAGTCCGGGAAATACGCCGTGCGTGAACTAGACATGTCGCGCGAGGCATTGCTTTCCACGTTCTTCCGGTATGCCGAAAAAATCGCATAACAGGCGGTATCGCGACAACAAAAACAACAACAACGAAAGGCAGTAAATGAGCACTATCAGCCCGATGAGCACCAACTTCTCCATCAAGCACGAGGGTATTTTTTGGGTGGTCTACGTGAACGACTTGTTCGTGAAGCGCTTCAAGACCGAAGCAGAGGCAATCGCATACGCCGAGACGCTGTAACCGCGCCGGCAGCATGAAGCCCCAGGGGAGACCTTGGGGCCTTTTTCATGGCCACCGTCTCTACACGGGGCATGAACAAGTCCAACTCCGCTCCAGCCCGCAAGAAGCTCGTCAAAGCGCCGTTCCGTGCGCAACTTGGCGCAGGCACAGTCACGAAGCTGCTTTCGCTCACTGCCGAATCTGAGGCGGTCGAGCTGGTGGCTCTTCCTGTCTTCCCCGCATCTCCATTCACCACCTTCGCCTATGACGACCGGTTCGGAGTGCAGATGGCTTACGACGCTACAACGCTCATCGCTTTGCACGCGTCGAAAGGCCGCCTGCTACCACTCGACATCGAACACAACACTGAGGGCGCCAATCCCGACACCCGCGCACGGGGCTGGATTCATTCCATGACCACGGACGCGCTGGAGCCGGGCCTTGGCCTGACACCTGGCGTGCTGCACGCGTGGACTGAGCTGACCCCGCTTGGCAAGCAAGAACTTGGGGACAAGCTTTACGGCTTCACGAGTGGCGTCGGAATGGGCTACTGGGAGGACGAGAAAACCATCCGCTTCACCGGCGTGAAGAGCTTAGCCCTTACCAACAACCCGGCCGCCGAGATGCCAATGGCGTTCACCGTCGAAGAGGCTACTGCTGAAGACCACGCGGACGCTGCCTATACCAGTCAAGCCGCTAATGCCGGCGCTCCTACGGAAGACAAACAAATGCTAGAACAACTCAACAAGGCGCTTGGACTGCCTGCGGACACGACCGCAGAAGCAGCTCTGGCTGCTGTTACCGCACTGACCGCAAGTGCCGCGACCGCGGCGACCCTGACCGCGAAGGCCGAGACCGACACCGTTGCGCTGACAACTGCTCAAGGCCAGGTGACCGCTTTAACCGCACAGGTCGCTGACCTGACTACCCAATTGAGCACCGCGAAGGCTGCTGAGACCGAGCGTGAAGTGATTGCCG
>CALMSM010000230.1 GCA_937872425.1 uncultured Candidatus Saccharibacteria bacterium | reverse complement strand
GTGCGTCAGAAATACTCAGCGTACCGCCACGCACCTTAGCCTCAGACACCAACCAACTAGCCAACCCATTACTATCTGGCTCCTTGAATTCTTGAAACTCTGTGTGGGCTTTAAGGTACTTATAGTACCCAAGACGTTTATCCAGCTTTGGCTCCACAATAATCACATCAGTTGTATCATCTAGGCCGTCAAGCAACGCATCTACTCGTTCAACAAATTGCTTTTGCGCGCTTGGGCTTCTTAACACAACCAGCTTTTTGCTTGCCAAAAACGGCATGCTCTCGAGTGACTCACGAATCTTGTCATACTCCGTGTCCTCGCCATCAAATCGTTCCAAAGCCAAGTCACCATGCTCAGCCACAAACTCGGCCACGCGCTTCTGTAGCGCCATCACCAGCCCAAACGAATTCTCTCCCGTAAATGTCTGTATCACCCATAGAGTGTACCCAAATAACTAGCACGAAGCTAGCTATGCTTGCTTAGGCAACAGTTCTGCCCCATTCTCTCGCAATATCTAGATGGCCCGATAAATCAAGCACCTCTATATCAACCGGATAATTAATACCCGTTGTCTGATCCCATCCCCAATTATCCGGATGTGATGCTTCGGTAAGATTGAGGATATTTACCAAGGAATTGGGTGACACAGGTTGACCCGGCTGATATTCTGGCTCTACCCTTTGTACCCATTCGACAATATGAGGTGCATCTCTTGCGCTTTGGATACCAAAACGATTTTCATCTTCAGTGCCTATACGCTCCACTGACCATGCTTCGATAGCAGGTGAAACAGCAAAAATTTGGTAACCGTCTTCCCTGTCAGTCTTGGGTCTAAATACCCCCCAAATGGTTGCAGGGTGAACTAAGCCAGCTTTTGTAAGGTGCCGAGCTGCACTAAGTCCGATTCTTGCATCATCCTGAGTTGTTACCGTTAAGCAGGATTTTATATACAAGAATGAGCTCTCATTTTTATACGTCCCGCGAGTAACGTGCGTATAACCCTTGGCCTTTGCCCACTCATTCATCTCATCGGCCGATAGTACACGGTCATCAGCAGCCACAACTTCTTTAGAGGTGCCATCGTCGTTACCTTTTGGGATTTGTTCTGTCATGTTTGTTCTTTATGTAGCAAATATAAATTTAGCACATTTTTGTACTTTCGTCAATATTTAAGGACCTGGCAGGTGGGGCAAGTGTGGGTGCCACGGCCAGCCACACGAGACTTTTCTATGGTGGCTCCACAACGCGGACAGGATAACCCTTCACGTCGAAATACTCTGGCAAAGTCTATGTAGCTGCCCTTTTTGCCCTCAGCATTTACATAATTTTTATCGCTTGAACCACCCTTCTCGATGGCTAGATTCAGAACAAACTGAAGTTCTTGGTGAAGCACTGTAATTTGTTTTTGCGTCAGACCGGAAACACGTGTGCTGGGGTGAATTTTGGCACCCCATAGTGATTCGTCGGCATATATGTTGCCAATGCCAGCTAGCACAGTCTGGTCGAGTAGTGCCGCCTTGATGGTCGTATTTTTGCGTCGCTGTAGCCGATCGAACAAAATCGTTGGCGTAAACTCTAAGCTCAGCGGTTCTGGTCCAACCTTTTGCATAAAATCTATGTTCGGCACCTCCACCGTGGGCAGCAAACGCATCCAACCAAACTTACGCTGATCATTAAAGAACAAATGCGAGCCATCGGTGAAATCTATAACCACTCGTGTGGATTTGTCTGGCAGCTGGCCAATCAACGAATCATTTGGGTGCCCGGCACCAAAACGTTGGTCACCTACATACACCATTTGCCCTGTCATTTTGAGATGTATAACCAAAGAAGATCGGAAGA